>CAZWDD010000001.1:0-37149 GCA_964632345.1 uncultured Solibacteraceae bacterium
GCCGACGAGCATGGTGCCGGTGACGGCGCGGCCGATGGGGGTGGTATTGAAGTAGGCAACGCCGGCGGTGGTGATGTGGAAGGCGCCGCACTGGAGGGCGGCGATGCCTTCGCGGACCAATTGGGAGCGGCAGTCGATGAGGCGGGCGACTTCGGCGCCGTAGCCGAGGGCCTTGCGGGGGATCTCCTCGTAGTCGGCCTCATCGGGCTGGCCGAGATTGGCGGTGTAGCAGTAGGGGATAGCCCCTTTCTGCCGCATCCAATAGATAGCGGCGCTGGTGTCGAGGCCACCGGAGAAAGCGATACCGACGTTTTTGCCGGTGGGAAGAGATTGAAGAATGCTGCCCATCGTGGTGATCTTTACAGGGTAGCGGGATTGCGGCTTGATATGCTACCGCAATGGCGATTCAACCCTACCTATACTTTGATGGCCGCTGCGAGGAGGCGATGGCGTACTACCGCGAAAAACTGGGTGCGGAGGTTACGTTTTCGATGAAATTCGGGGAGAGCCCGGACCAGACGAATGTGCGGCCGGAGATGCGGGACAAGGTGATGCACTGCAACTTTACGGTGGGGGGGACGCAGTTGATGGCGTCGGACGGGATGTGCGGGGGAAATGCGCGGTTCGAGGGGATTTCGCTGGCGTATGAGACGAAGTCAACCGAAGAGGCCGAGGCGCTGTTTGCCGCGCTGGCAGAAGACGGGCAGGTGCAAATGCCGCTGGTGGAAACCTTCTTTTCGCCGCGGTTCGGGATGGTGGCTGATAAGTTCGGGGTGTCGTGGCTGTTGACGGTGGCGGCGGGGACGGCCGGGTAGCGGGACGGCCCGGAAGTGGGAGATACTGGAAGTTTATCCCACCCTGGAGTCCCCACTTTTCATGGCAAAAATCAAGGTCAAAAACCCCGTCGTTGAGATGGACGGCGATGAGATGACACGGATCATCTGGCAATGGATTCGTGAACGTCTGATCCTGCCGTACCTGGACATCGACCTGAAGTATTACGACTTGTCGGTAGAGAAGCGCGACGAGACGAACGACCAGATCACGATCGATTCGGCGAACGCGGCCAAGCAGTATGGCGTTGCGGTGAAGTGCGCGACGATCACGCCGGACGAGGCGCGCGTGAAGGAGTTCGGGTTGAAGCAGATGTGGCGGAGCCCGAACGGGACGATCCGGAACATTCTGGACGGGACGATCTTCCGCGAGCCGATCATCTGCAAGAACGTGCCGCGGATTGTGCCGCACTGGGATAAGCCGGTGGTGGTGGCACGTCACGGGTTCGGCGACCAGTACCGGGCGCAGGACTTTACATTCCCGGGCGCGGGAACGTTGAAGATTACGTTCACGCCGGCCGATGGCGGGGAGCCGATTGAGCGGGAGATCATCAAGGCGCCGGGCGCGGGCATTGCGATGGGGATGTTCAACCTGGACAGCTCGATCGCGGGCTTTGCGCGGGCGTGCTTCAACTATGCGTTGGGACGGAACTACCCGGTGTATCTATCGTCGAAGAACACGATCCTGAAGGCATACGACGGCCGGTTCAAGAACCTGTTCCAGGAGATCTACGACGCCGAGTTCAAGAGCGCGTTTGAGGCGAAGGGGCTGACATACGAGCACCGGCTGATTGACGACATGGTGGCGTCGAACCTGAAGTGGAACGGCGGATATCTGTGGGCGTGCAAGAACTACGACGGCGACGTGCAGTCGGACACGGTGGCGCAGGGTTATGGGTCGCTGGGTCTGATGACGTCGGTGCTGATGTCACCGGACGGGAGCACGATTGAAGCCGAAGCGGCGCACGGGACGGTGACGCGGCACTACCGGATGCATCAGCAGGGCAAGCCGACGTCGACGAATCCGATCGCTTCGATTTATGCCTGGACGCGGGGCCTGCAGTACCGGGGCAAGATGGACGGGACGCAGGACGTGGTGGACTTCGCCAATGAGTTGGAGAAGGTCTGCGTGGACGTGGTGGAATCGGGCCGGATGACGAAGGATCTGGCGATACTGATCCGGGCGGATCATCCGTATCTGACGACGGAAGACTTCATGACGGCGATCGACGAGGAGTTGAAGAGCCGGCTGGGATAGTTGCGGGAGGAGGGGCGCGTGAAGTGCCCCTCCTAAACCCCTCCAAAAAAGTTATATACTCGCGGGCATTTTAGGAGGGCTAAACCCCATGCTCGCTAAGCGGTTATTTTTCTTTGTGACCTGCACGATGGCACTGGCAGCCCAGACGGGCCAGGGTACCATCACCGGAATCGTGACGGATTCATCCGGCGCGGCGATTCCGAACGTGAACATCCGTCTAAGCGGAAAAGACAGCGGTTTCAACTACACCTCGGTGACAAACGAGGAGGGGCTGTACCGTGCCCCGTATCTGAATCCTGGCTTCTACACGATCACCTACGAGGTGCAGGGATTCAAGAAGCTGGTCCGGAGCGAGATTCAGGTGCGCTCCACGGAGACGGCACGGCTGGACGTCTCGTTGGAGGTGGGCTCGGTGGCCGAGCAGGTGGAAGTGAGCGCGCGGGCGGCGATGCTGGAGACGGAAACGTCGATGACGGGGCATCTGGTGACGGGAGAGGAGTTGACGAAGCTGCCGACGCCGCAGATGAAGGTGGAAAGCATGCTGTGGCTCGTGCCGGGCGTGACGTCTCAAGGCGGCGCGGGGCATGCGGCGGGCGGACGGTCGCGGTCGTTCGTGATCGCCAACGAAGGGGTATCGGGGATGACGCCGGGGACGGGGACGATCGGGACGGGGCGTAACATGTCGACCTCGCAGCACGCGATGGAGGAGATCAAGGTGCTGACGACGGCGCTGCCAGCCGAGTACGGACATTCGGGCGGCGGGATGATGAACATCACCTACAAGAGCGGCGGGAATCAACTGCACGGGGTGGCGGAGGAGCGCTACATGGCGCGGCACTTCATCCACCGCAACTGGCAGGACGCGCGACTGCCGACGAACAATTTCGGCTTCCACCTGATGTCGGCGATGATCAGCGGACCGATCCCGATTCCGAAGATCTATGACGGGCGGAACCGGACGTTCTTCATGTGGGCGTTCCAGCGGCACCATGAGAAGGCATCGGAGAACGCCAATACGAACGTTCCGAGCCCGGCGATGCTGGCCGGCGATTTCAGCTTCAACGGCGTGGGGCAACCGGTGTTCGATCCGGCATCGCTGACACAGGTGAACGGGGCCTATCAACGGACGCAGTTTCCGGGGAACCGGATACCGATGAGCCGGGTGGACCCAGTGTTCCAGAAATTCATGAGCTTCAACCCGTACACGGCAGAGAACAACCGGTTCAACCAGGCGTTCATGACGAACGTGGGTCCGCGGGATAATCTGAGCGCCGACACGGTATACCGGTCGTATCGGACGAGTTTTGACCACAAGATCGACCATTCGTTTTCGGACCGGCATAAGATATTCGGCCGATGGTCTTATTTCCGGCACCGGGCGTTTAACGGGCGTTGGCAGATCGGGGCGGCGAACCGTGAGTTTGACTTCAACACGGTACCGATTCCGGTGAATCACAATCAGATGGTGGTTTCCGACACGTTCACGATCAGCCCGACGATGATTCACGAAGTGCGACTGGGCTTCAACCGGCGATTCAATACGCGGGAACCGGGAAGTGTCGGGCAGAACTGGGCGCAGCAGTTTGGGATCCCGAACGTAAGCGCGGCGACGATGCCGACGTTCGTGTGTGCCTCGGTATTCACGGCAGAGTGTCCGGCCAGCCAGGGGAACCGGCGGCTGATCATCGACTTCCCCGGCGGGTCGTCCCAGGACATCAACGAGAGTTTCAGCTTCCAGGACAACGTGACGAAGGTGAGCGGGCGGCACACGTTCAAGATGGGATATGAGCTGATCCGGACGCGGCACAATGTGCGGATCGCCTCGAACCCGTCGGGGATTTATCATTTCGGGGGGACTGATTTCCCGTTCCGTCCGAATACTGGGAATGCGTTTGCGGCGTTCATGCTGGGATCGGTGGTGAAGGCGGACTTCACGCAGAATCTGGCGTCGTGGCTGCCGCGGTGGTGGAGCCATGCGGCGTATTTTCAGGACGACTTCAAAGTGAGCCGGCGGCTGACGCTGAACCTAGGGGTGCGGTGGCAGTATGAGTCGCCATTTTCGACCAAGTACGGGCAGCAGAGCCAGTTCAGCCCGACGGCGACGGACCCATTGACGGGGCGACCGGGGGCGATCCTGCACGGACCGGGATTGCTCTCCAAGCGCGATCTGAACAACTTTCAGCCGCGGGTGGGCGTGGCGTACACGCTGAGCGACAAGACCGTGTTCCGGGGCGGATTCGCGCTGAACACGCTGGACCTGTGGACGGCCGGACTGAACGAGAACTTTGAAGAGTATTTTGCGACGGCGACGGTTCAGCCGCAGCCGGGGAATCCGGACGTAGCGTTCTATCTGCGGAACGGGCCGCCGCCGGCGCCGTTCAATATTCAGCCGGACGGCAGTGCGCCGTTTGTGGGGACGAACTTCGGATCGCGGACGGCATCGTGGCGAGATCCGAATATGCGGCTGCCGTACGTGATGAACTGGAACGGCGGATTCCAGCACCAGTTGAGCAACTCGATACTGGCGGAAGTGACCTACCAGGGCTCGGCGGGTGTGGGGTTGTTGAACCGGTGGGACATCAACCAGATTCCGCTGAATATCTCGACGGATCCGGCGCGGCTGACGGAGATATTCCGTGCATCGCAGAACTTCCGTCCATTTCCGCATTTCGGGTCGGTATTTCATTACGCGAACTATGGACATTCGAGTTTTCATTCCGGGACGTTGAAGGTGGAGAAACGGATGTCGAAGGGATTCAGCGTGACATCGTTCTATACGTTCGCCAAGTCGATTGACGAAGCGTCGGACGATGGAGCGGCGGGAGGCATCACGTTTTACAACCGGCGGCTGGAGAAGGCCAGATCAAACTACGATGTGACGCACCGGTGGGTGACGTATGCGCTGCTGGAGATGCCGTTCGGCAAGGGTCGGAAGTGGATGAACAGCGCAAATGCGTTTATGAACGGAGTGTTTGGCGGCTGGGAGTTGAACGTGATTCAGACGGTGGAGAGCGGGTTGCCGATGACGTTCAGCTTCACGGGCTCCCCGAGCCAATACCTGCCTGGGGCGCAGCGACCGGATATGGCGCCGGGACGAACCTACGACAGCATCCGGCTGGACTGGGACCGGAAGGGGCCGTGCCGGCATCAGACGTCGTGCCGGCCGCCGTGGGCGGATGTGAATGCGTTCGCCTATCCGGCGGCATTCACGCCGGGGAACTCCGGGCGGAACATCCTGACGGGCCCGGGGAACTTGTGGCATCAGGCGAGCATTTCGAAGTCGTTCCGATTCCGGGAGCGGCTTTCGGGATCGCTGCGGTATGACATCAACAATCCGTTCAAGTACTACTTCTTCAATAACCCGACGACGGCGGTGGATCTGCGGGCGGCGACGCGGCAGAACTTCGGCCAGATTACGGGGAACCAGGGAAGTTTCTCCGGGTTGGGCGGAAGGACGTACCAGCAGATTGTGTTGAAGGTGGAGTTTTAGGGAAGGCGGGGGCGGCAGGCGGGCCGCCCCCCAAGCCCTGCTTCGGGAAAATCCGGTGAGGATTTCGTTCAAGAACTGATCATCCGCGCCGATAAGACCCTCAATGGAGGGACACATATCCGAACGAGGCGGCGGCGCCAGACGGCGAATCACGCTGGTGGGAGAGATGGGAGAGTGGCAGGAACGCCTGGCAGCGGAACTGCGGGGACTAGGGCATGGGGTGGAGCCGGTGGAGGGAACGGGAGAGGTGGCGGCACGGGTGGCCGGCACGGAGCCGGACCTGGTGGTGAGCTGGTTGACGGTGCCGGAGCTGGAAGGGTGGCGGGTGTGCCGGATGATGCGGGGATCGAAGGACATCCGGCTGGACCGGGTGCCGGTGCTTGTACTGACGGACGCGGCGTTGGGGCCGGAGGCTGGGGAGGTGACCGAGTGCCTGGGCGGACGGCTGGTGAGGATGGAAGCGGTGCAGCGGCGGGGGCTGGGCGAGATACTGGCGGAGATGGAGGCTGGCCCGGCAGCTGAAAGCGGAGCACGAGGGGCAAGCCCGTGCCGGCTGGCGAATGACCGGTATCACGTGGTGGCAGAGCACAGCCGGACGGTGTACTGGGAGGTGGATGCGACGGGGCTCTACACGTATGTGAGCGATGTGGCGGAGACGGTGTGGGGATACGCGCCGAAGGAGTTAACGGGCAGGAAGCATTTTTACGATATACACCCGGCGGCAGGACGAGAAGAATTCCGGCGAGTGGGACTGGAGACACTGGCGACAGGGGCGCCGTTCCGGAATCTGAAAAACGCAATTGAGCGGAAAGACGGGGGCGTGATCTGGGGGTTGACCTCGGGATTTGGGGGGGTGGGGGGGGAGGGAGAGTTTCAGGGCTATCGGGGCTCGGACACGGAGATTACTGAGTGGCACCGGACCGAGGAAGCGCTGGCGTTGGAGCGAAAGCGGCTGGAGAGTGTGATCGAGGGGACAAACGCGGGGACGTGGGAGTGGGACGTGCAGACGGGAGAGGTGAAGCTGAACGAGCGGTGGGCGGAGATTGCAGGTTACCAGTTGGCGGAGTTGGAACCGACGACGATCGGGACGTGGACGGGACTGGCGCATCCGGAGGACCTGGCGGAATCGAACCGTCTGATTGAGGCGCATTTCGAAGGGCGGAGCGAGGCGTACGACTTTGAGTGCCGGATGCGGCACCGGAGTGGCGAGTGGATTTGGGTCCACGACCGGGGAAAGGTGGTGGAATGGGATGCCGGGGGGAGGCCGCTGCGGATGGCGGGGACACATACGGACATCCACACGCGGCGGCAGTCACAGGAGGAGTTGCGGAAGAGCCGGGACGTGGCGGAGGCGGCAACGCGGGCCAAGAGCGAGTTTCTGTCGATGATGAGCCACGAGATCCGGACGCCGCTGAACGGGATTGTGGGCATGTGCGGACTGCTTGCGGAGACGGAACTGCGGCCGGAGCAGGCCGAGTATGCACGGGTGATCGGGACGAGCGCGGAGACGCTGATGGCGATCGTGAACGACGTGCTGGATTTTTCGAAGATGGAGGCGGGGAAACAGGAGATTGGCCGGGAAGCGTTCGACCTCCGGCAGACGCTGGAAGAGGTGGTGGACCTGGTCTCGCTGCGAGCGGGGGAGAAGGGACTGGAGGTGGCGTTGGGGTATGCACCGGGCTTGCCGAGCGGTTATTTCGGCGATCCGGGCCGAATCCGGCAGGTGGCGCTGAATCTGGTGAATAACGGGATCAAGTTTACGGATGCGGGGCATGTGGCAGTTGGGGTGAGCGTGGAGACGGGGCCCGGGGGGACTGACGTGGTACGGATCGAGGTGCGGGATACGGGGATCGGGATTGCGGCAGAGAAGATGGGGGAGCTGTTTTCGGTATTCACGCAGTTGGACGCTTCCTCGACGCGGCGGCACGGCGGCTCGGGGCTGGGCCTAGCGATTTCGCGGCGGTTTGCGCGATTGATGGGCGGCGACGTGACGGTGGAGAGCGAGGAGGGGCGAGGGTCGACGTTTAGATTGACCCTGCCGCTGGAGCGGAATCCGGAGGAAGCACGGGAGGATTGGGAGGGATTTGCCGGGGTTCGGGTGGAGGTGAGCGGGGAGCGGAAGCTGAGCCGGGGGATCGTGGCGGAGTGGTGCCGGCACTGGGGGATGGAGGTAGAAGAAAAGGCCGGCGAGATGCGCGATGGAGTGGGGTTGCGGACGGCGGGGGGAAACTGGGAAACGAAGGTGGCGCTGCCGGTGCGGCCTGGGGCGGTACGGACCGCGCTGGAAAGGGGATTGGCGATCGGCGGGCCGCGGCAGGCCGAGCGGAAGCCGGAGGAACCGGTGAACGCCGATGTGCTGGTGGTGGAGGATAATCCGGTGAACCAGCGGATCGCGACGGCATTGTTGGAACGGATCGGGTGCCGAGTGGAACTGGCGGCCAACGGACGGGAGGCGCTGGAACGGGTGGCAAGACGCCACTACGATCTGATCCTGATGGACTGCCAGATGCCGGGGATGGATGGATACGAGGCGACGGCGCGAATCCGGCAGAGTCCGCCGCCGTTAGGGCGAATCCCGATCGTAGCGCTGACGGCATCGGCGCTGTCAGGAGACCGGGAGCGATGCCTGTCGGCCGGAATGGACGGCTACCTGACGAAACCGGTGCGAGCGGCAGACCTGCGGCGGACGGTGGGCTACTGGCAGGCGCGGGAGCACTGGGACGGGGCCGACAGTACGTCGAGTGCTGAAGTACCGATTCGACCGGGAGGCTAAAGGGGCTCACGCGGCCGGACGATAGAAGTTTGAGCCGGAGCGATGTCACTGCACATAGGACAGAGAATTGGCGGGTACGAACTGTTGGACTACTTCGACAGTTCGAGCAGCCGGATTGCGTTCCGGGCGCGGAACCTGGAGAGCAACCGCATCGAGCAGCTGCATATTCTGCCCGAGGCGATGAACGCAGACCCGGAGCGGGCGGCGCGATTCCTGCGAGAGAGCCGGATCATCGCAACGCTACGGCATCCGAACATCGTTGCCTGCCACGGAGTGGTGGAGTTGGGCGGGCATATGGCGATTGCCGTGGAGGCGCTGGAGGCGGTCACGCTGGCCGAGCGGCTGGAGTTGGGACCGATGGGAGTGGAGGAGGCTGTGCGGGCGGTGTTGCAGGTGTTGGCGGCGGCCGACGCGGCGCATGCGTCGGGGGTTCTGCACCGGGAGATCTCACCGGCCAATATCCTGATTACGCCGGACCATATGGTGAAGCTGACGGGGTTTTCGGCGGCGAAGACGGCCGCCGATGCAAACGTGACGCGAGCCGGGACGCTGGTGGGCAACGCGCAATATACGGCGCCGGAAGTGTTTCAAGGGACGGCGTCGCTGGATCCGCGGATTGACGTCTATGCCATCGGGTGCGTTTTCTATGCGTTAGTGACGGGACGGCCACCGTTTGACGAGCACAATGAGTACGCCGTCATGCTGGCACATCTGCAGCGGGAACCGGCGCCACCGAGCCAGTTGAACCGGGCGGTGAATGCGGTGCTGGACGCGGTGATCCTGAAGGCTTTGGCCAAGCATCCGGACGGGCGATACCAGACAGTGCGGGAGTTCTACCACGCGATTCTGAACCCTGGAGAAGTATATGTACCGGAGACTGCGGCGGTAGCCGGAGCGCCTGGAGATACGGCGCCGGCGCAACATTCGCCAGTGCCTGTCGAAGCGGCGGACCCTGGCCTATCCCCGGCGGCGATTGCCCTTGGAGCCGGCGCACTCTTTCTGCTGATTGCGGTGTGGGTGTTGTTGCGCAGTGGTGCCAATGGGCCATGATTTATGAGCCGGGAGACCTGGTAGGCCCGTATCGCGTCACCGAAGTTATCGGGGAAGGAGCAACGGGAGTCGTATACCGCGTTGTCAACTCGGTCACCGGGCGTCTGGAGGCGATGAAGATCCTTTCGGAGCACTTCAGCCGGAGCCGGGAACAGGCCCGGCGTTTTCTGCAGGAAATCCAGGTGCAGGCGAAACTGGACCATCCGAACATCGCGCAGGTGCGGACGGCGTTTTGCGAGGGCAACACGTTGATCCTGGTGATGGAACTGGTGGAGGGGGAGCCTCTGAACGGAGTTCTGAAGCGGGGACCGCTACCGCTGTGGAGTGCAGTACGGGTAGCGGGGCAGGTGCTGGATGCGCTGGCGCTGGCGCACCATAACGGAGTTGTCCACCGCGACGTGAAACCGGCGAACATTCTGGTGGACCGGCACGGGACCGTGAAGCTGACCGACTTCGGGCTGGCAAAGCGTTTCGGAGAGCCGGGGCAGACGGACCCGGGGATCGCGGTGGGGACGGTATACTACATGGCGCCGGAACAGGTGCGGGGCTTGGCGGAGACGGACTGGCGGGCGGACCTGTACGGGGTTGGCGTGTTGCTTTACGAAATGCTGACAGGGCGCCGACCGTTTGAGGGAACCGAGCAGTACGCGGTGATGCGGGCGCATGTGGAGCAGACGCATGTGCCAGCGACACGACTGGCACCGCAACTGCCGAAGGAAGTGGACGCGCTGCTGGACCGCGCGCTGGCAAAGGACCCGACGAAGCGGTTTCAATCAGCAACGGGTTTCCTGGCGGCGCTGCAAGCACTGCCGGAGGCGGCGCCGAAGCAGGGACGAGGAGAATGGGCGTACGTGGCGTATGCGGCCGGAATCGTGTCGCTCCTTCTGGCGGCGTTCGCCTGGCCGTTGCCGGTGCAGGAGGAGCCGCTGGAAGAGTTGACCCTAACGGAGCCGGCAACGCCGCGACCGCCGGAGGCGGCCTACCGATTCACACCGGCGACACACGAAGCGCCAGCGGAACCGGTAGCTAGGCAGCCCGTACCGGATCCGCCCGTAGTCGTCCGGCGGGCCCCCCTTCGCCCGCCGGCACCGGCCGCGGCAGCGGGGAAGCGAGATATGGTCATTCGGGAGACGCCTGCGGCGGCTCCGGAAGTACGCGACAAACCGATGCGGACGACGGCGGCGGCGGAGGCGTTGGACGCGGCGCCGCCTGCTCCTCCGGCACGCCCGGTGGAAGGTCCGCCTGTTGCACCGGCGGCGGAAACGGGCGGTCCGGCGACAAAGGAAACCGCGGCGGAACCGGAAGAACGGACAGTACGGCGAGGCCGCTGGCTGCGGCGGACGTTCGGGAAATTCCCTCGTGTTTTCCGCAAAGCGAGCCCGGAGGAGAAGGCCCCGCCGCAACAGCCCTAAGCCACGGTGTAGACTCGCCTAGGATGTCTCTTCTCCTGCGGCGGTTTCACCTCTACCTGGCGCTATTCCTGATGCCGTGGATCCTGATGTACACGGCCTCCACATTTGTGATGAACCACCGGGGGCTGTTCCACGGGCCGCCGCCGAGCCCGCCGCCGAAGTTCGAGTTGGAGCGGGAACTGGTATATGACGGCGAGTTGCCGGAAGGAGCGACGCCGCAACAGGTCGCCATCCAGCTGCTGGGCGCGCTGGAGATGGACGGAACGCATACGCTGGGGCGTGGGGCTCCGGCGGGTACAGTGGTGATCAACCGGCAGCACGCCATATCGCCGCGGCGAATTACGTACACGGCGGCCGACCGGAAGGTGCGAGTGGAGAGGATGGTCTTCGGCGGGGCGGGATTCCTGGAACGGATGCACCGAAGGAGAGGATTCCAGCACCCGTACGCGTTGGAGGACGCCTGGGCGCTGTCGGTAGACTTGACGATCGGGGCGTTGCTGATGCTGGCGGGATCGGGGATCTGGATGTGGTGGGAGATGCGAGCGGCACGGCGTTGGGGCGCGCTGGCGCTGGCAAGTGGGTGTGGACTGTTCGCGCTCTTTTTGGGGGTGATGTGATGACGTTTTCGCATTTGAACCGCCGCACACACCTGTACCTGGGTCTGTTTCTGACGCCGTGGTTCCTGATGTACGCCGTCTCCTCAATTCCCTTTTCCCACAGCGACTACTTTGAGGCGCGCGATAAGGCGAAGCAGGTGCCGCTGTGGCAGAAGACGTTTGAGGGCCCGTACGATCTCGGCCCCGTGCCGGAGACGGGACCGCTGAAGGCGTTAGGAACGCGGGTGGTACGGGATTTCGGGATGGAGAACTCGAGCTATGGGGTTTACCGGCAGAGTGCGAAGCAGTTGAACATTTACGTCTACACGTTCTGGCGGTCGACGCAGTTCAAGTATTTTCCGGAGGAGAAGCGAATAGTGGCGGAAGACCGGCGATTCCGCTGGGATCACTTTCTGACGGGGATGCATGCGCGCGGCGGGTACGAGGAGTCCCGGTTCTTCCCGGTGGCGTGGGCGATGGTGATCGACGTGGTATGCCTGGGATTTTTGTTGTGGATAGGGTCGGGGTTGTATATGTGGTGGGGGATCCCGGGGCTACGGCGGTGGGGCTGGGTGGCGATTGCGGGCGGAGTGGGAAGCTTCGCAGTGTTCCTGTGGCGGCTGTAGGCAAAAAAATTGCGGGGCCCATGGAGGGGCCCCGCTTCGTAGAGGGTACAACGTATTCGGAGGAACAACAAAAGCAAACCGCGAACTGAATGCTTCGAGCGGGACCGAAAAGTGAAGTCCTGCTCTGGGTTTAGAATACGGGCTCTGCCTGAATGGGCGAATGGTACGGGGATGCCAAATGCCGGCTGAACTAAAGTTCAACCACCCCGGACGAAGGGTCTAGCCCATTGCGGGAAATGGGAGAAGAAAGCGTCCGTTACAAGGGGAATCGGTAACGAGCGAGCGGCAGAAGTGGCGGGGCGCATCTGCGAAAATAGTTTGATGGGATTTCTGGATAACCTGGAGAACACGCTGAAGAGCGCGGAGCGTGAGGCGGAGCGGCAGGACGAAATGTCATCTGGCCGGGCGCGGGAAAAGGAGCTGGAAGCCAGGCGCGCGGCGGCTCCGCATGCGGAGGCGTTGAAGAAGGGCCAGTGGACCCAGGATCTGTTGACGCAGGCGGTGACAATCGGGCACGGACAGCGGACGCGGGTGGGCATGGCGTGGATCGGGGATACGCTGCGGCTGGATGCGAAGGAGAAGCGGATGGACCTGCAGCCGACGGCGAAGGGCGTGGAGGCCGTGTTCTACGTGGACGGGGCGGAGACGCACCGGGAGCACGTGAAGCTGACGTCAGACCCGGCAAAGCTGGCGAAGAAGTGGCTGACTACATCCTGACGAGCTGAAAGGCGAAGCGTTCGGGCGGGAGCGCCGAAATGGGGTCAGGCGTCATGCGAGACCAGGTATCGAAGGCGGAACTGGCCACCGAGTGGTTGAGGTAGATCAGAAACTGATCGGTACAGCAGCCGAGGGGCGGCAGTTGGCGGAAGGCGAGGCGGAGGCCGATGGCTTTGTGGAGATCGACGCCGCCGGTATCGACCTGTTTGTCCTGAAGAAGCGCGACAAAGCTGGTGCGGCCGGCGTGGGGCCAGATATCGGGGCGGAGCAGCGCCCGCAGGACGGGGTTGAGCTCAAAGGTGGTCTCGCACTGGCGAATCCATTCGAGGATGGCATCGCCCCATTTCCAGTGGGTCGCCAAGCCGAGATACTGCTCGGAGAACTGGAGAGCGAGTTCGTAGCGGCGGCGTTCGAGATCGAGTTCGTCGTGGCCGACGGTGGCGGCGAGCGGAATCAGCGAATCCGATTCGACCAGTTCAGTGGCCATGTTCATGACCTTTTCCAGACGGCGACCGCGGGGGGCGGCATCGGAGACCAGCAACGGGGGAAGCTCGTGCGTCCTGTCACCCGCGATTTCCACAAACCTGCGACTTCCAAGGATGTCCATGTGGTACCTCGCTAGATAGATTATCGGCAGCGTGCGTGGCTAGCGTTAGTTCTCGATTATACGGACGCGCGGGAGGCGCGCAAGGTTTGTCAACAAATTTGGCAGCAGGCAGGGTAGAGTGCTAGCGGGGTTATGCTGGAAGGATGGAGTACCGGATGACGCGCCGCGAATTGGCGGCCCTGCTCCCATTGACGATTCCCATGCACGCAGCTGAGACTTCCCTTCCCCCCGCGCCGGTTTGTAAGACGGTGCCGAAGACGATCACGCAACACGGAGAGACGCGGACGGATCCGTATTTCTGGTTGCGGGAGAAGACGAACCCGGAGACAGTGGCCTACCTGGAGGCGGAGAACCGGTACTTCGCGGCGGTGATGAAGCCGGTGGACGGGCTGCGGAAACGGCTGTACGAGGAGATGGTAGGCCGGATCCAGGAAGAAGACCTGTCGGTGCCGGAGCGACGGGACGATTACTATTACTACACGCGCATCGAGAAGGGCCAGAACTATTCGCTGTACTGCCGGAAGTACGAGACGCTGGAGGGCAAGGAAGAGTTACTACTGGACGGGAACGAACTGGCGAAGGGTCATGAGTATTTCCGCCTGGGCAACTTTTCGGTAAGTCCGGCGCACACGGTGCTGGCTTATTCGACGGACACCGAAGGCGATGAAGTCTATGTTACTTACTTCAAGGACCTGAAGACGGGTAAGCTGCGGGAAGACCGGATCCCGAACGTCTACTACGGCCTGGCGTGGGGCAACGATGAGAGTACGCTGTTCTACACGACGCTGGACGAAGCGAAGCGGCCGTGGCGGGTGCACCGGCATGTGCTGGGGACGCCGGTGACCGAGGATCAGGTGGTATTTGAAGAGCCGGATGAGCGGTTCTATGTCAGCCTGTCGAAAACAAAGGACCGGAAGTACGTCCTGGTCACGTCGGAGAGCAAGACGACGGCGGAGGTCTATGCGCTCGACGCCGACCGGCCGGGCGGCGCGTTTGCGAGCGTCGCGGGGCGGCGGAGCGGGGTGCTCTATTCGGTTGCGCACCATGCGGGCGAGTTTCTGATTCTGCACAACGACGGCGCGCAGAACTTTCAGGTTTCGACGGCGCCGGCGGGCGACTCGATGCCGGCGAAGTGGAAGACGCTGATTCCGCACCGGAAGGATGTGTTTATTGAAGACATCGAGGCCTATAAGGACTGGCTGACCCTATCGGAGCGGGAAAACGGACTGCGGCAGTTACGGGTGCGGCAGTGGGACGGGAAGAACGACCATGTGGTGGCGATGCCGGAACCGGTGTATGCGCTGCAGCCGGCGGGGAATCCGAACTACGACGCGCGGACGATCCGGTTCCATTACCAATCGCTGGTGACGCCGGCGTCGGTGTTCGACTATGAGTTATCGACGCGGCAGAGAACACTCAGGAAGCAGCAACAGATACCGAGCGGGTACGATGCGACGCAATACGTGAGCGAGCGGACCTTTGCGACGGCGGCCGACGGGGCGCGAATTCCGGTGGCGATCGTTTACAAGAAGGGCTTCGCAAAGGATGGGAAAGCGCCGTTCCTGCTGTACGGGTATGGATCGTACGGGCTGAACACGGAGGCGACGTTCAACACGTCGCGACTGAGCCTGCTGGACCGGGGATTCGGATTCGCGATCGCCAATATCCGCGGGGGTTCCGAGATGGGGCGCCATTGGTATGAGACGGGGAAGTTCCTGACGAAGAAGAATACGTTCACCGACTTTATCGCGGCGGCCGAGCACTTGATTGCGGGGAAGTATACGAACCCGAAGCGGCTGGCAATCATGGGCGGGAGCGCCGGGGGCTTATTGATGGGCGCGGTGGTGAATCTGCGGCCGGAGCTGTTTCATACGGTGCTGGCGCTGGTGCCGTTTGTGGATGTATTGAACTCGATGTCGGACCCGACACTGCCATTGACGATCGGCGAGTACGAGGAGTGGGGCAACCCGGAGGACCGGACCTACTACGAGTACATGAAGAGTTATTCGCCCTATGACAACGTGAAGAAGGGTGGGTATCCGAACATTCTGGCGACGGGTGGCTTGAACGATCCGCGAGTTCCCTACTGGGAGCCGGCGAAGTGGGTGGCCAAACTGCGGACATTGAAGACGGACGGGAATCTGCTGGCGATGAAGATCAACATGGGGGCCGGCCACTTCGGCAAGAGCGGGCGTTACGCGGCACTGGAGGAGACGGCCGAGCACTATGCGTTTCTGCTGCTGACGATGGGGATTGGGGAGTAGAGGCGGCTTAGCTGATGATCCCGTTGCGGATGGCGAAGCGGACAAGGTCGCCGGTGGAGTGAAGGTTCAATTTTTCCATGAGCCGGCTGCGGTGTGCTTCGACGGTATAGACACTAAGGTTGAGGCGGGAGGCGATCTCCTTGTTGGTCTTTCCTTCGGCGATTAACTGGAGGACTTCGCGTTCGCGGGCGGTGAGGAGATCAATGGGATTGGTGACGTATTTGCGGTAGTCGGCGAGAACGGCGCCGGCGACGGCGGGGCTGAGATAGGCTTCCCCCCGGGCGACGACGCGAACGGCATCGAGGAGGGCATCGTCGTCGGCGTCCTTGACGAGATATCCCTTTGCTCCGGCGCGGAGCATCTCGCGGACATAGACGGCGTCGCGATGCATGCTGAGGGCGAGAACGCGGGAACGGGGGGCGACATCGGCGATGCGGCGGGCGGCTTCGATGCCGTTCATCCCTTCCATATTGACGTCCATGATGACGACATCAGGCTGGGTGCGCCCGGCTTCGGCGACGGCCTCGATGCCGTTGCTGGCTTCGGCGATGACGTCGAGATCGGCCTGGGCGCTGAGGATCATGCGAATTCCCTTGCGGACAACGGTATGGTCGTCAGCGAGGAGGATGGTTGTCGGCTTAGCTGGCGGCTGCACTTTGCTCCCCCGTATCAGCGTAGCGGACAGGGGCACGCACTTCGAGATGCAGGCCGCCGGATTTGCGGTTCTTCATGATGAGTTCGCCGCCGATGTGACGGGTGCGGGCGCGCATGCCGACGAGACCGAGGGTTGGCGTGGCGTGGGCCTCGGCGGGCAGTCCACGGCCGTTGTCGATGACCTGGAGGGAGATGCGCTCGCCGGTGACCACGCAACTGACGGTAACGGCGGTGGCGCCGGAGTGGCGGGCGACGTTGGTAAGGGCCTCCTGCGCGATGCGGAACATCTGCGTTTCCTGGTCCTCGTGGAGACGGTGGGGGCAGAGGGAGGAGTATTCGACGTCGATCTGGGTGCGCTCGGCAAAGCGCTCGGTCAGCCAGCGGAGACTGGCATCTAGGCCGAAGTCGTCGAGAATGACCGGACGCAGCAGTTGCGACAGTTCGCGGACGCCGGTAAGGGCGGCGTCGAGGATGGCGACGCATTCGGAGCGGCTTTCGACAAAGCCCGGGCCATCCATCCGTTTGAGCATACTCTTCAGCCCGGTGAGCGACTGTCCTAGTTCGTCGTGCATTTCATGGGAGAAGCGGCGGGCGACGACCTCCTGATCCTGCAGCATCTGCCAGGAGACACGCTCCAGTTCCTCGGCCTGCCATTCGAGGCGCTGGAAGGCGCGGCGGGTGGTGTAGACGGTGACAGCGGCACAGGCGAAGGCCATGACAAGGCAGACGCCGAGAACGATCTCCAGTTCATCGAGGAGGAGTTGGGACTGTTCCTCAATCTGCTGTTCCAACTCTGCGCCGCGCCCGGAACTGACAAAATGTCCGCGCACCAACTCCTGGGCCTTTTCATGAATCGAGCGGGACCCCTGATAGCCGACATAGGCGGCGGCGATGACCAGCACAACAACCAGGGCGAAGCCGAAGGCGAGTATGCGCAGGACGTTCCGTTGGGACAACAGGGATTGCGGCATGGCTACAGTTTACAGATGGACATCGAGGAAGACGGCATAGAAGGTCCGTCCGTCCGGGGAGGAGTAACGGCGCAGAAAAGGCCCGGGAAACAGGTGGCCCCACTGGGCTCCGATGTCATAGTGGCGAGAGAGCCTGATGTCGGCCAACAGATCAAGTTCGCGGCCGACAGCGGTGGACGAGGCGCCGGCAGGGACTGCGGGAACGATGGGCGCCCCGCTGGCGGCAAACAGGCCCGCGCGGGAACTTGCGAGCCAGAACTGGTGACTCTCGCCCTTGAGGGTGAGCCATTTTCGAGGGTGCAGCCAGAGACCGGCGCGGTAGTTGCTTGTGTTCCGGCGGCCAACCTGGTCCGCAATGCCGTAGATTCCGTGATTGGTGGGATAGAGCTGGTCGAGTCCGGGTGAGGCAAAGTTGTACTCGCCGAGGAGAGTTGGAGACCAGGGAGGTGAGAGAAAGTGGCGCTGGAGGTGCAGGGTGGCGGCCCAATCGGACTGGCGCTGTCCCAGTGCCTCGGCCTCAAAGCTCCAACGCGGACCGGAGTGTCCGGCCATGCGAAGACCGTAGGTCCAGCCGCGCGCCAAGCCGGTGCGCAAGAGCAGATAGGGCTCCACCTTCACGCCTGGGAACCACGAACCAAACGAGCCATAGACACCGTGGAGATTGTTGCCATCCCGATGGTGGTCCCAGGTGTCTGTCGAGTTGACGACGACGGAGGCGGAGAAGAGATCGACGCGATCCTGCCCATGATGAATGCCCAGCTTCAAGGCATCAAACGCGCGCGCGGTATTGCCCCATTCAGAGGCGCCAATGACGCGTTCAGAGCCGAATTTGAGGAGTTGCCGGCCTGCCTTGAGGTCCCACCACCCGGACTCGCGCCCGAAGCGGAGATAGGCCTGGCGGACATCGGCGCGGTCGCGGACGCCGGCGTCGGGATGCGGCAGGAAGGCGGAACGGGAGTCCTGCAGTTCACCGAGGAACCCGAGCCAGGGTTGGAAGCTGATCCCGAGATCGAGGCGATATCGCTCCAGCAGGTAGTTCCGGTCGATGCCGTGACCCTCAGCGCGATAGCGGACGCCAGCGCCGAGCGTAACCCATTGAGGGAGGTGTTGATTGAGCGGGCCGCGCGCATCCTGCGCGCATCCGGCAAGCAGCTGAAGAGAGACAAAGAGGGTAACGATTCGGAGTCCCGACATAGTCAGTGAAAACAGAGTACGCCGAAAGGGTGAGTTTCCCGGCGCCCCCCCTGAAAATCGGGTGGATTCCTGGAATCCAGAGGGGATGGGCAAATGAGGGCAGGCCCGGCAGAATGGGAGCCACGGAGAAGAAATATGACGATGGCTGCGTGGAAAAGCGACCTTGGTTCCGGATTTCTGGTGTTTCTGATCGCCCTACCGCTATGCCTCGGCATCTCGATGGCAAGCGGGTTTCCGCCGACGGCGGGAATCCTTACGGCAGTGATCGGCGGTGTGGTGGTGTCGTTTCTGGGCAGTGCGGCATTGACGATCAAGGGGCCGGCGGCGGGGCTGATCGTGATTGCGCTTGGTGCGGTGACGGAACTGGGTGCCGGGGACAACGTGCTGGGGTACAAGCGGGCGCTGGCCGTGTGTGTGGTGGCGGGAATCGTGCAGGTGCTGTTCGCGTTGACGAAGGCGGGGGTGGTGGGGGATCTGATGCCGTCGTCGGTGGTGCACGGGATGTTGGCGGCAATCGGGGTGATCATCATCTCCAAGCAGGCGCACGTGGCGATGGGAGTGACTCCGGTGAGCAAGGAACCGCTGCATCTGCTGGCGGAGATTCCGCGCAGCCTGTTGAACCAGAATCCGGAGGTCTGCCTGATCGGGCTGGTGTCGCTGCTGATTCTATTCGGCCTTCCGTTGGTGAAGTACGGGTGGATCCGCCGCATACCGGGGCCGATGCTGGTGCTTCTGATGGCGGTGCCGGCGGGCCTGTATTTCGACCTGGAACACGAACATAACTACTCGATCGCCAACCACCTGTATCATGTGGGCCCGAACTTTCTGATCCGGCTTCCGGGATCGATGGCCAGCGCGATTGTGTTGCCGGACTTTTCGGCGATTTTCACGCTTGTTTCGTTGAAGTACGTGGTGATGTTTTCGTTGGTGGGCAGTATTGAGTCGCTGCTGAGCGTGTCGGCGGTTGACTCGCTCGATCCGGAGCGGCGCACTAGCGACATGAACAGGGACCTGTTGGCAACGGGGATCGGCAACACGCTGGCGGCGGCGCTGGGTGGGCTGCCGATGATCTCGGAGATCGTGCGCAGCAAGGCAAACATTGACAACGGGGCGCGCTCGGCACTATCTAACTTCTTTCACGGCCTGTTTCTGTTGCTTTCGCTGGCGTTGATCCCAAACCTGCTGCAGGAGATCCCGCTGGCGGCGCTGGCGGGCATGCTGATCTATACGGGCTTCCGGCTGGCGTCTCCAAAGGAGTTCTTGCATGTGTACCGGATCGGGGCGGAGCAACTGCTGCTGTTTGTGGTGACGATGCTGATGACGCTGGCGACGGATCTGCTGGTGGGAGTGGGGGCGGGCCTGGTGCTGAAGGCGGCGCTGCATGTGAAGAACGGCGCGTCGCTGCGAAGCCTTTTCAGGGCCGTGGTGGAGGAGGAGCGGCAAGGGAATCAAATGATACTTCGCGTCCACGACGCGGCGATCTTCACGAACTACCTGGGCTTGAAGCGGCGTGCGGAGGCGGTGGACGCCTCGATCGGGACGGTTGTGATCGATTTTTCGAACGCCTGGGTTGTCGACCACACGGTACTGGGAAAGCTACAGAGTCTGCAGAGAAGCTGGACATCGCGGCGGCTGATTCTGCGGGGGTTGGAAGACCACCGGCCGAACTCCCCCCACCAGTTGGCGGCGCGGCGGCGGCCGCGGCCGGTGGGGGCGGCATGATGGGAGCCAGAGAGCGGCTTCGCGCCCTGACCGGCGAACTGGCGCACCTGCTGCCGGCGCAGGGCCCGATCGGAGTCTTCATCCACCACAACACGCTGCATGCGTTTCAGCATCTGCGGTTTGAGGAGGCGGTGATCGAAGCGGCGGGGCTATTCGGCGCTGAGCCATACCTGCTGGAGGAGCAGTACCAGGAGGCGCTACGGCAGGGGCGGATCCACGAAGAAGACATCGACGCGGTATTGGCGGGGGAAGAGCCGGACGGGAGTGTGCGCGGGTTGCGGAGGGCGATGCTGCAACCGGGAATGCGGCGGTTTGACGCGGCGTCCGTTGCGTGGCGGATGGAAGAGGGAGATCTGGCGGCGGACTTCCGGGAGGAGGAACTCCGGCTGCTGTTTGGCGCCTGCAGCGCCCGGACGAAGGCGCAGCCGGCGAAGTGGCGCGAGCCGGAGAGTCGGACGTATGAACGGATCCATCCGTGGTTGATCCGGCTGTCGGCGGCGTATCTGGACCAGGGGCTGTCGTACTGGCCGATGCCGGGCCGCGGGGAGGGGTTCTACCGGGCCGTGCGGACGCTGGTTTCGCAACCGGCGGCGATCCTGCCGAGGGGCCTGGAGGGAGTAGCGGCGGCGTTCCGCATGCAGCGAACCAGGGACATGGACGCGGCCGATGTGGTTCTGGCCTTTCTTGGCGAGGACGTGGAGCAGTGGGAGCGACAACTGCAGAAGGAGTTGCTGACGCTGCCTGGCTGGGCAGGACTGTTTGCGCGTTTGGAGTCCGAGCCCGCGCTGTTTCCGCACGTTGCGGTGCCGTGCACGCTGCTGGATTATTTGGCCGTCCGGGTGACGCTACTGCAGGGTGCGAAGGGGGAACCGGAGGAGGAGGTGGGACCCGGGTGCAACATGGGAGCCGAACGCACGGCAAGAGCGGCGACGCTGTACGAGGCGGCGCGGCTGGCGGGACTACGGGCGGGTGAGGTTGCCGGGTGGAGCGCGCAGGATTGGACGGAGTTCGCGCGAGAAGTGGAGGCGTTCGACGGCTTCAAGCGGCGGCGGCTCTATCATCTGGCCTATGAGCGGCGGCATGAACAGGTGGTGCTGCAGGGGCTGGCGAGCCACCGGCGCGGGGTGCGGTTGGAAAGGGGGCGGCTGCGCCCGGCGGCACAGGTGTTCTTCTGCATTGATGACCGGGAGGAGTCGATGCGGCGGGCGCTGGAGGAGGTGGATCCGTTTGTGGAGACGTACGGAGCGGCGGGGTTTTTCGGGGTGGCGGTGGATTACAGGGGAATCGACGATGCGCGAGGCGTGGCGCTTTGTCCTGCCGTAGTGAAGCCGCGGCATGCGGTGCGGGAACTGGCGGCAAAAGAGGACAGCCACCTGCAGGAGAAACGCCGTTTCCGGCGGCGGCTGTTGGCGCGGCTGATGCGGAACGCAACGGTATCGTCCCAGTCGCTGGTGAGGGGAGCGTTGTCGACGGCGGTGCTGGGGACGTTGACGGCGGTACCATTGATCGCTCGCGTGCTGGCGCCACGCCAATATGGGCGGCTCCGGGATGCCCTGAACCGAGCCTTTCTTCCCGAACCGCGGACGGAACTACTGTTGATGCGGGAGGAGGCGCTGTTTCACGAGGCGATGGAGGGCCTGCTGCTGGGATTTTCCAACGAAGAGAAGGCGGACCGGGTGGCGAGCGTGCTGGCACCGGCAGGGTTGACGGAGCAGTTCGCGCGGCTTGTGGTGCTGCTTGGCCACGGGTCGACGTCGCTGAACAATCCACACGAATCGGCATATGATTGCGGCGCATGCGGCGGACGGCGCGGAGGGCCGAATGCGCGGCTGTTCGCGGCGATGGCCAACCGGCCGGAGACACGGCGGGAACTGGCCAGGCGCGGCATCCGGATTCCCGACGACACGTGGTTTCTGGGAGGCGATCACGACACCTGCTCGGACGCCGTGACACTGTTCGACGAAGACCGGGTGCCGGCCACGCACCTCGAGGCGCTGGCGCGGCTGCGGACGTCGCTGGAGACGGCGAGAATGGCGAACGCGAGGGAGCGCGCCCGGCGCTTCGACTCCTGTCCAACGACGGTTTCGCCGGCGCGGGCGCTGCGTCATGTGGAGGAGAGATCCGAGCACCTGGCGCAGCCGCGGCAGGAGTGCGGCCATGCGACCAACGCGGTGTGCGTGGTGGGGCGGCGCCAGATCACACGCAACCTGGTCCTGGACCGGCGCGCGTTTCTGGTGTCGTATGACCCGGGCGGTGACACCGGAGCCCGGCATCTGGCTGGTCTGCTTGGGGCGGTGATTCCGGTATGCGCCGGCATCAACCTGGAGTACTACTTTTCCACCGTGGACAACGAGCGGTACGGATGCGGAAGTAAGCTACCGCACAACCTGACGAGCCTGCTGGGCGTGATGGACGGCCACGCCAGCGACCTTCGCACGGGACTTCCGTTGCAGATGGTCGAGATTCACGAGCCGGTACGCATCCTATTCGTCATCGAGACCACGGCGGACGCACTGGAGGGAGTCCTGGCAGCAAATGCGGCACTGCTGGAACTGGCCGACAACGGATGGATTCGGATTGCGGTGATGGACCCGGAAACTGGGCGGATACAGACGCGGCGGAACGGCGGCTACGAGCCATTCGCAGACAAGGCTGACGAACTCCCGGTGGTGGCCTCTTCGGTGGACTGGTATCGCGGACAGAGGGGGCATCTGCCGCTGGCGGCGATTGAACCGGCCGCGGCAGGAGCGGGGAGGATTCGATGACAGCGACGCAAGCGGTGCTGACGGCGATTGTCTTCGGGCCTGGAATCGTGTTCGTGACGTTCACGCTGCTGTGGCTGCTGGGCTGGGAGGCACCGGAGCGGGTCTTCCTTCGCGTCACGGCGACGGTCTACTCGGCGGCGACGGCGGCCGTGGCGTGGCTGGCGTGGCAGGTTCACGTGGCCGGTGGCGCGGCGGTAGTGGTCGAGATGGGCAACTGGTTTTCGGTGGGGGACTATCACTTTCCGCTCGCGTTGCTGGCGGACGGGCTATCGCTGCCATTTGTGGCATTGACGGTTATCCTGACGGGGCTGATCGGACAGTTCTCGGCGACTTATCTGCACCGGGACCCCGGGTTTGCAAGGTTCTTCCTGCTGCTGCATCTGTTCGCGTTCGGTGCGCTGCTGATCTTCACGGCGGGATCGTTCGACCTGATGATCTGCGGATGGGAGATGGTGGGGATGACGTCGGTGCTGTTGATCGCGTTCTTCCACTTCCGGGTGGGTCCGACCGCGAATGCGCTGCGGGTATTTGCGGTCTACCGGGCATGCGATCTTGGACTGATCAGCGGCGCCTACCTGATGCATCACGCCGTACAATCGTCCGGATTCGCGTGGGGAATGCCTGAGGTCAGAGGCGCCGATGCGACGATGGTGGGCCTGCTGTTCCTGCTATCGGCGGCGGGCAAATCGGCACAGGTTCCGTTCTCGGGCTGGCTTCCACGGGCGATGGAAGGGCCGACGCCGTCAAGCGCGATATTCTACGGTGCCATTTCGGTCCATGCCGGGGCGTATCTGCTGCTGCGGGCGCAACCGGTGCTGCGAGAGTCGCCGGTGGCGTGCGTGGCGGTGATGGCGGTGGGACTGTTGACCGCGGTGCACGGGACGATAGCCGGGCGGGCGGCGGCGGATGCGAAATCGATGTTGGCGTATGCCTCGCTGACGCAGGTGGGGGTGATATTCGTGGAGATCGGCGCCGGGATGACGTGGCTGCCGCTGGCGCACATCATCGGGCACGCGATGATGCGGACACTACAGTTCCTACGTGCACCATCGATGCTGCGCGACTTCCACCAGGTAAGCGACGCGGCGGGAGGAAGAGTGGAGCCGACGGGGCGGCACCTGGAGTCGCTGATTCCGCAAGGGCTGCAACTGTGGCTTTACCGGTTCGCGATGGATCGCGGGCATCTGGATACGATCCTGGAGTTGGCGGCCGTCAATCCGCTACTGCAACTGTCGGGGTGGCTGCGAAAGCTGGACCGCCTGGGAGAAACAGCGGCGGCGAAGCCAAGACGAGCCGTCCGCCGGGCAGGGACGGCGGCGAATCAGGAGGTGCTGGATGCCTGAATCCGGAATTCCGCTGCTGACAGCGGCCGTTGCACTGCCGGCCGTGGCCGCATTGCTGATCCGAGTGACGCGAGCCGATGTGCGGCGGACGGCGGTCGCTGGAGCAGCCGGGGCGACCCTGTGCACAGTGGAGGTCTTCCGGCAAGTCCATTCCGGCGGCGGGGCTCGACTGGCCGAGCAGTGGCCGTTTCCACTCTACGCGGCGGACGCCTTGAACGCCACCTTTTTGCTGCTGTACTGCCTGCTGACGCTGGGGGTTTTGATCCTCTCGCCGCGGCGAGACATGAGCAGGCCGGTGGCAGCGGCGACGCTGATAGTACTTGCCGGAACGCTCTCCACGTACGCGGCGGACAATGCGATTGTTCTAGCCGCGTCGTGGGCGGTATCAGCGTTGCCATTTCTGGCGGGTCCGCTGGCGGGATCGTGGCGGCCGCGGGCCGGACTGGCCGTATCGAGCGTTGCGTTGGCTTGCGCCATCGGGATCATCGCCAAGGAGGGGAACTCCGTCTCCCTGACTACGCTGCAGGGACACAACTATGGGGGGCCGGCGGCGTTCGCGCTGTTGATGGTGGCGATCATCTGCCGGAAGGGCATCTTCCCGGCACATGCTTGGATTGAAGATGCAGCCGAGGATGGCCATCCACTGCTGGTAAGCCTATTCATCAACGGGCATCTGGGGGCATTTCTGTTGGCGAGAGTAGTGATTCCGGAGTTTCCGACTTCGGCAGAGGGAACGTTTCCGATCCTGTCGGACCTGGCGCTGGTCACCGCGCTTTACGCGGCGGTACGGGCGATTGGGGAGTCGAGCGCGCGGCGCATTCTGGCCCTGCTGGTACTCAGCCAGTCGGCGTGCATTCTGGCGGGGCTGGAGAGCGGCACACGGGAGGGGATAGCGGGGGCGCTGGTACACTGCGTGGTCGTGGCGGTGGCCACCAGCGGATTGTTCAGCGTTTTACGGCTAATGGAGGTCCGGTTCGGACAGTCTTTCGGGACGGACGAGTACCTGGGCCTGGCGCAGTTGACGCCCCGGTTGGCGGTGACCTTCGGCGTGTGCGGGTTGGCGCTGGTGGGGCTTCCGGGGACGCTGGGGTTCGCCTCGGAGGATCTGCTGATCCACGGAACCCTGGAAAGCCATCCACAGATCGGCCTGCTGCTTCCCATTGCCACCGCGATGAACGCGGTGAGCCTGTTCCGGCTGTTCTCGCGAATCTTTCTCGGCCGGCGGCGGAACGACATCAGCGGCATCCCCGACGCCATTCCACGGGAGCGATGGGTGTTGACCGCGATTCTCGTGTGCGTGGTGGCGGCCGGGCTGACGCCGGGCCCAATCGTTACGCTGCGGACGAGGACCGTGCAGGAGATGAGCCAGACAGCGGCACGAGAGACGAAGAGAACCGAAGGGCAAGACTCCATGGTTGACGGCCTGAAGTGGCATACTGAAAGGTTTCACCATGAACGAATACTCGATTGGCGTTGATCTTGGCGGCACCAACCTGCGGGCCGCGGCTGTGGACCGGGGCGGGAACATCCTGGAGCGGATCTCCGTGGATACGGACTTCGCCGGCGGACGGGATGCGGTGATCGGCGACATTGTCAACAGCGTGAATCAGCTGAAGCGGAATCTGGCGGGCCAGAGGCTGGCCGGCGTTGGCATCGGGGTACCGGGGTTCATTCTGTTGAAGCAGGGGTTCATCACGAACTCCAACAATCTGCCGTACCTGGAGAACTACCCGGTGCGGGATGCGATCGAGCAGCGGCTGGGCACGCCGATCATCCTGGAAAACGACGCGAATGCGGCGGCGCTGGGGGAGAAGTGGATGGGCGCGGGGCGAGAGGTGAACGACCTTGTGCTGTTGACGCTGGGGACCGGGGTTGGCGGCGGGATCATCATGGACGGGCGCGTGCTGCACGGGATGGACGGGATGGCGGCGGAATTGGGCCACCTGACGGTGGACCCGTTCGGGCCGCCGTGCGGATGCGGCAACCTGGGGTGCCTGGAGAAACTGGCATCGGCAACGGCGGTGGAAGCGACGGCGGTGCTGATGAGCCTGAGCGCGGAGCCGCTGACAAGCAAGCAGGTGTATGAACTGGCGGTGGACGGCAATCAGAAGGCGCTGGCGATTTTCGGGCAGATGGGCCGGGCGCTGGGAATCGCGCTGGCGAACCTGATCAACACGTTCAACTTCCCTTTGTATCTTCTGAGCGGCGGGATGCTGCCGGCGTGGAAGTTCTTCTGGCCCGAGTTGGAGGCGCAGGTGAAGATGCGGTCGTTCACCTACCGGAACTCCAAGACGCGGATTGAGGCGGCGACGCTGGGCAATCAGGCGGGGCTGATCGGGGCGGCGTATCTGCCGTTCCAGGCAGCGGACCTGGGACGATAGACATGAGCGCATACTGGCTGGGCATCGACATCGGAACGGGCGGGACGCGGGCGCTGCTGGTGGACGCGGCGGGCCGGATTGCGGCGGCGCGGACGGCGGCACACGAAGAGATGCGGATGGAGCGTCCGCTGTGGGCCGAGCAGCGGCCGGAGAACTGGTGGGATGCGTGCCGGGAGGCAATCCGGGGCGTGCTGGCGGAGGCCGGCGTCGCGGGCGATGCGGTGCGGGGCGTGTCGCTATCGGGACAGATGCACGGACTGGTGATGCTGGACGCAGAGGGGAAAGTGATCCGGCCGTCGCTGATCTGGTGCGACCAACGGAGCCAGGCGCAGGTGGATTGGATCAACGCGAAAGTGGGGCGGGAGCGGGTACTGGAGTGCATTGCGAACCCGGTGTTGACTGGGTTCACGCTGCCGAAGCTGCTGTGGGTGCGGGACAACGAACCGGCGGCGTATGAGCGGGTGCGGCATCTGCTGCTGCCGAAGGACTACATACGGTACCAACTGACGGGTGAGTTGGCGAGCGAGGTATCGGATGCGTCGGGGACGGCGTTGTTTGATGTAGTGAACCGCCGGTGGTCAGCGGAGTTGGCCGAAGCGGTGGGAGTCGACCGGGCGATTCTGCCGAAGGTGTATGAGTCGGAAGAGGTGACGGGCGTGATCTCGACGGCTGCGGCGGAGGCGACGGGGTTGAAGGCGGGGACGCCGGTGATTGGGGGCGGGGGGGACCAGGCGGCGAGCGCGGTGGGCAATGGGATTGTGGAGCCGGGGCTGGTGTCGGACACGATCGGGACATCAGGCGTGGTGTTTGCGCACATGGACGCGGTGGCCTACGACGCGGCGGGGCGCGTGCACACGTTCTGCCACGCGGTGCGCGGGAAGTGGCACGTGATGGGAGTGACGCAGGGAGCGGGGCTGAGCCTGCAGTGGTACCGGAACCAGTTGGGCGGCGGGGCGAGCTATGACGAGTTGACGGCGGAAGCGGCGGGAAGCCCGGCCGGGGCGCGGGGACTGTTCTGGCTGCCGTACCTGATGGGCGAGCGGACGCCGCACCTGGATTCGATGTGCCGGGCGGCGTGGGTGGGATTGACGGCGGCGCATACGCGCGCCGACCTGACGCGGGCGGTGTTGGAAGGGGTCTGCTATAGCCAGAAGGACTGCCTGGACATCATCACGGGGCTGGGGTGCGGAGTGGAGAGCGTAAGGCTTTCCGGGGGCGGGGCGAAGAGTGCGTTGTGGAAACAACTATTTGCCGACGTGTTCGGCAAGCCGGTGGCGATGCTGGAGACGCAGGAGGGTTCGGCGTACGGGGCGGCGCTGCTGGCGATGACCGGCACGGGGGCATTTGCGAACGTGACGGAGGCGTGCCGGGCGACGGTGCGCGAGGTGGAGACGGTGCGGCCGGGCGCGGAGAGCGCGCATTATCAGCAGGCGCACGGGGTCTACCAGGGCTTGTATCCGGCGCTGCGGGAGAGCTTCCGGGCGATCGACAGTCTGGGTTGACGGTGTACTGCGACGTCAGCCTGCCGGTTCCGTTGGACCAGGCGTTCACGTATGCGGTGCCGAGTTCGCTGGGGCACCGGGTAAAAGTGGGCGCGCGCGTGGTGGCGCCGTTCGGGACACGGAAGTTGACGGGGGTGGTGGTGGCGCTGCATGCGCAGGCGCCGGGGATGCGGGCGCGGGCGGTGGAGAAGCTGATCGACGAGGAGCCGATCTTCGACGCGGGGCTGCTGCGGCTGGCGAGGTGGGTGGCGGCGTACTACTGCGCCCCGTTGGGTGAGGTACTGCGGAGCATGGCGCCGACGTCCGCGGAGACGAGCCGGAGCAAGGTGTACGCGCTGACGGACGGTGGGCGGGACCTGGTGCGGCAGTCATTGTTCGGGGAGGACGATACGTCGGCGCAGGCGCGGCTGTTGCGAATGCTGGAGGCGCGGCCGCTGTCGGCGGGGTACCTGAAGACGAAGCTGCCGGAGGCGGCGCGGCTGTTGAAGGCCTTGGAGCAGAAGGGGCTGGTGGCAGCCGAGGAGGACGTCAGCGCGAAGGACCCGATGCGGGCGCCGGCCGAGCAGCTACGGGTGCGGTTTGCGCGGCGGGCGGAGGGATTGAAGCTGCCGAAGAGCGAGCGGGAACTGCTGGCCTATCTGGAGCTGCATCCCGGCGAGCACGGACTGGCGGAGCTGGACGGAATGTTGAAAGAGGCCTCGCGGGCGGCGCGGGCGCTGGCGCGGCGCGGGCTGGCCGCGTTGCGGATTGCGCCGGTGAGTGTACTGGCAAGCGAGCGTCCGCCGCATCCGTTGAACCAGTGGCAGCAGGCGGCGTTCGACAAGATCCGGGAACAGCTGACCGCGGGCGAGTTCGGGGCGTTTCTGCTGCAGGGGGTGACGGGGAGCGGAAAGACGGAAGTGTATTTGAACGCGATCGACCATGCGCTGCAGTGCGGGCGGGCGGCGCTGCTGCTGGTGCCGGAGATTGCGTTGACGCCGGCGGTAGCGGGGCAGTTCCTGCAGCGGTTCGGGGACCGGGTGGCGATTCTGCATTCGGCGTTCAGCGACAACGAGCGGACGGAGCAGTGGCGGCGAATCCGCGCCGGGGAGGCGGGAGTGGTGGTGGGAACGCGATCGGGCGTGTTTGCGCCGATCCGGAACCTGGGGCTGATCATTGTGGACGAGGAGCACGACCAGAGCTATAAGCAGCAGGAGGCGCCACGGTACAACGGGCGGGACGTAGCGGTGATGCGGGCGCGGGAGTTGGGGGCGTGCGTGGTGCTGGGGTCGGCAACGCCGGCGCTGGAGACGCGCTACAACGTGGAGCGGGGGAAGTATACGCTGCTGGAGTTGCCGGAGCGGGTGGCGGGGCGGCCGATGCCGGTGGTGGAACTGGTCGACATGCGGGCGGAGTTTCTGGAGACGCGGCAGATGACGACGTTCTCCCGGCGGCTGGTGGAGAGCCTGGACGAGCGGCTGCAGGCGGGCGAGCAGACGATGCTGCTCTTGAACCGGCGGGGGTTTTCGAGCTTCGTCAGCTGCCGGGCGTGCGGGGAACGGGTGGAATGCCCGAACTGCGCGGTGACGCTGACCTACCACCGGCGGGACAAGCGGCTGCTGTGCCACTACTGCAACTACGCCGAGCGTGTGCCGGACCGGTGCAAGAAGTGCGACAGCGAGTATCTGCACTTCATCGGAACCGGTGCGGAGAAGGTGGAAGACGAGTTGCACAAGGCGCTGCCGGGGGCACGGATCGCGCGGATGGACCGCGACACGGTGACGACGAAGCGGCACTTCGAGACGATTCTGCACGGGTTCCGCGAGGGGAACTACGACATTCTGGTGGGAACGCAGATGATTGCGAAGGGGCACGACATTCCGAACGTGACGCTGGTGGGAATCGTGTCAGCCGATATCGGGCTGGGGATGCCGGACTTCCGCGCGGCGGAGCGGACGTTTCAACTGTTGACGCAGGCGAGCGGACGGGCCGGGCGCGGGGAGATACCGGGGCGGGTGATTCTGCAGACCGTGAATCCGGAACACTATGCGGTGCGACTGGCGTGTGAGCAGGACTACACGTCTTTTTATGAGAAGGAGATCCTGTTCCGGCGATCGATGCGGTATCCGCCATTCAGCGCGCTGGCGAACATTCTGGTGCGGGACGAGGTGCAGGAGGAGGCGCTGCGGAAGAGCGCGGAGTTGGACCGGATGCTGCGGCCGGAGCCGAAAGAGATGCGCGTGATGGGACCGGCGCCGGCGCCGGTGCCGCGATTGAAGAACGAGTTCCGGTATCAGCTGCTGCTGAAGTCGACGGACCGGAAGAAGCTGAACGAGACCTTGCATACGCTGCGGCGATACGCGGCGGAGCAGAAATGGGGAGCAACTGCGCTGGTGATTGACGTGGATCCCGTTTCTCTGTTGTAATTGGCCGCGCATGAAGGGACGGCAGCATGCGTACGAGCACGTGGAGGCCAATCTTCGGCACGCAATGGCGTTCTACGCGCGGGCACAGAGCGGGGGGGAAACGCGGGAATTGCCCGGGGTGCTGACCGTCAGTTGCGGGTTGAACTACCCGGTGTTTAATTCGGCACTGTTGCGTTCCCCGGTGCCGGGAGTGGATGGCGATCTGTCGAGCCGGCTGGCGATGGCATCGATTCAATTCCGGGCATTGGGAGTAGGATGGTCGTACTGGATCTGTCATGACCTACTGGACGAGCGGTCCCTGCGCGGACTGCGCCGCTCCTGCCAGACCTACGGGCTGGAGCCGGTTGTGACGGCGCCGGGGATGCTGGTGGAAGGTTGGAGGCCGCCGGCGCGGCCGCTGCCTGCGGTGGAGGTGCGGGAGGTGCGGGACGCGGCGACACGGACGGCATTCGCGCATCTGATTGCCACGATTTTCGATCTGCCGTTCCAGATGACGATGAACATGTACGGGAACGAGGCGGCGTGGACGGAGGAGTATGCGGGCTTTCTGGGCTACGTGGATGGAAAGCCTGTAACGACAGCGATGGTTAACATCTCTAACGGAAGCTGCGGCTACTACTCGGTGGGTACGGCGCCGGGATACCGGAGGCGAGGCTACGCCGAGGCAGTGATGCGGGAGGCGGATAGAGAGATGCGGAAACGGTTGCCATTCGAGTTCAGCGTGTTACAATCTAGCACCGTCGGGCGTCGCCTGTACGAACAAATGGGTTTCCGCGAGGTGACCCGGTTTTCCGTTTTTCGGTCTGTGCCCGCTACGAAATAAAAAACGACTGGAGAGAATTCCAAATGGGAATGATGGAAGAGTTCAAGCAGTTTGCGGTTTCCGGGAATGTGATGGATCTGGCTGTCGGTGTGATCATCGGCGGCGCGTTCGGGAAGATCGTGAATTCGCTGGCTAACGACGTGATCATGCCGCCGATCGGGTTGATCCTTGGCGGCGTGGACTTCAAGGGGATGTACGCGGCACTGGACGGCAAGACGTACGAGAACATGGAAGCAGCCGTGAAGGCGAAGGCGCCGATCATCGCCTATGGACAGTTCATCCAGAACGTGGTGGAGTTTACGATTCTGGCGTTTGTGATCTTCATGATGGTTCGAGCGATGAATAAGCTGCGGCCGGGAGCGGCAAACGCCGACAAAGCGGGCGGCTGATTCAAAGGCAGACGCGGATTGCAGAAGGGCTCCGTTTCGACGCGGGGCCCTATTCTATTTGTAGTGACTGACGAACGGCTTCCCTTCTCCGCCACGCATCTTTCGGCGGCCTATGACGGCATCCGGCAACTACCGGTGCGGGTGCTGCTGGACAATGTGCGAAGCGCCTACAACGTCGGGGCGTTCTTCCGGACGGCGGACGGGTGTGGACTGGAGAAGATGTATCTGGCGGGCATCACGGGACCGCCGCCGCAGAAGCAGATAACGAAGACGGCGCTGGGGGCCGAGGAGACGGTGCCGTGGGAGCATCATTGGGATGCCGGACCGTTGCTGGACCGCCTGCAGGGCGAAGGAGTGGAGTTGGCGGCGGTGGAGACAAGTGTACGGTCGGTGGATATCTACGACTGGCAGCCGCGGTTCCCGGTGTGCGTCGTATTCGGACACGAGGTGGACGGCATCCAGCCGTGGATCGCGGAGCGGTGTGACGTGCATGTGCGGATTCCGATGCTTGGAACGAAGCATTCGCTGAACGTGGCGACGGCGGGCGGGGTGATGATGTATGAGTTGTTGCGCAAGTACCGCGAACTCCTGCGAAGATAGAGGACATTATGCGCCGAGTCTGCCTGTTTCTCCTGACGGTTGCCTGTTTCGGGCAACAGACGATGTTTCCACCCGTTCGCGGCACGCGCGAGATGGTGGGGGCGGCCAACAACTTTGAAGTGGAAGCCGGATTCCGGATGCTGGCGGCCGGGGGGAACGCGGTGGACGCGGGCGTGGCCGCGGCACTGGCGGCGGCGGTGACGGAACAGGCGCGCTTCGGCTTGGGCGGGGAGATGCCGCTGCTGATCAAGATGAAGGGCAAGCCGGTGGTGGTGGTGAGCGGCGTGGGCACCGCGCCCAAGCTGGCGACGGCGGAGTGGTACCGGCAGCGGAAGGCGAACCCGTGGGAGAACCCTGCGCAGATGCCGCCGATTCCGAGCGAAGGGATTCATGCGGCGATTCTGCCGGGCGTATTCGACGGGCTGATGCTTGCGCTGCAGCAGTACGGAACGAAGTCGTTTACCGAAGTGGTAGCGCCCGCGATTGAGTACGCCGACCAGTTCCCGATCGGCGAGGAGTTCAGCAACTTCATCCGCAACGGGGAGCGGCTGCTGCGCGGGTGGCCGACATCAAAGGCGCACTTCCTGCCGGAGGATCGGGTGCCGGAGAGGGGCACGATCTTCCGGCAACCCGCACTGGCGAAGACGCTGCGTGCACTGGCGCAGGCGGAGAAGAAAGCGCGGGGGAACCGGACGAAGAAGATACAGGCGGTGCGGGACTACTTCTACCGCGGACCGATTGCGAAGAAGATCGCAGCGTTTTCAGAGGAGAACGGCGGGTTGATCCGGTATGAGGATCTGCGCGATTTCCGGGCTGAGATCGATACGCCGCAGACAGCGGAGTACCGCGGGTACACGATCGTGAAGCCCGGCTTCTGGACGCAAGGGCCGGTGATGCTGCAGGCGATGCAACTGCTGGAGGGCTACGACCTGAAGGCGATGGGCCATAACTCGGCGTCCTATTTGCACACTGTGATCGAGGCGGTGAAGCTCGCGTTCGCGGACCGGGATGCGCATTACGGCGACCCGAAGTTCTCGAAGATTCCAGGGGAAAAGCTGCTTTCGCGCGAATACGCGGCGGAGCGCCGAAAACTGATCGACCCGAACAAAGCGTCGATGGAGTCGCGGCCGGGCGTGATGGGAACGGCGATGCGGTCGGCCATTGCGCAGGAGCACAACAGCGTGCAGGATACGACGTGCGTGAACGTAGTGGACCGGGAGGGGAACGTGTTTTCCGCGACGCCGAGCGGTGCATGGCTGCCGAGCGTGATTGCGGGCGACACGGGGATTCCGCTTTCGACGCGACTGCAGAGCTTCGTGCTGACCAAAGGACACGCCAATGAACTGGCGCCGGGGAAGCGGCCGCGGGTGACGCTGAGCCCGACGATGGTGCTGAAGGACGGGAAGCCGTTCCTGGCGATGTCGACGCCGGGCGGCGACAATCAGGACCAGGCGATGCTGCAGGTGCTGCTAAACATCATCGACTTCGGGATGGCGCCGCAGGAAGCAGTGGAGGCGCCGCGGTTCCAGACCGAGCACTTCTACAGTTCGTTTGCAACGCACGAGTTTGTGCCGGGGCGGACGCGGATTGAGAAGCGCGTGTCCAAGGGCGTGCTGGACGAGTTGGCGGAGAAGGGCCACCTGGTGCAGGCGAGCGGGGACTGGAGCAACGGTTCAGCGCCGACGGTGATTCTGCTGCGAGAAGGCGTGCTGGACGGCGGGGCGGACCCGCGGCGGCTGCGGTTCATCTTCGGCCGGTAGACGGCGTTCAAGACGTGTGATCGTGGATGATCTTCCAGCCCTTGGCGCCCTTGCGGAGGATGAGGGTGAAGTGGCCGGTGGCATCGCCGCCGCCGGCCTTGGCGCGGGTGAGGAAGAAGCGACCGAGGACCATGGCGTGGGCGTCGCCGAGAGAGCGGTACTCAAGAATCTCGAAGCGGAGTTTGCCCATTTTCTCGCGGGTATCGTATTTGCGTTGGTAGCGGGCGAGGACTTCGGCGCGGCCTTTGGAGAGGGCCGTGCCGAGGAACGTGATGGAAGGGGAGTCTTCGTAGGTATCGACAAAGGTCTTGAGATCGCCGCGGTTCCAGGCGGCGGTCTGGGAGTCGAGCACGGCGCGGACGTCCTGGGCGGAGGCGAGCAGTGCGAAACGAAAGATTGAGGAAATGAATTTACCCATCGGTGGAGATTATACTGGCTAGTTCACATGCAGGAATGGAAGCAACCGGGAACCGCGGCAAAACTGGCGGAGGAGTTGGGCGCGGCGGCGGCCGCGGGCAAGCGCGTGGAGCTAGCGGGCAACTCGACGAAAGCGCGTTGGGGCGGACCGGTGGAGCCGGGCGAGGTGAGGATCTCAACGGCAAAGCTGGACCGGGTGCTGGAGTATGAGCCGCGGGATCTGACGATTTCGGTGGAAGCGGGGATGCGGTACGCGGACCTGAAATCACTGCTGGAGGGAAACCGGCAGATGGTGCCGCTGGATCCGCCGTACGCGGAGAGCGCAACAATCGGCGGGATTCTGTCGGCGAACCAGAGCGGGCCGCGGCGGAGGCTGTATGGGACGGCGCGGGACCTGGTGATCGGGATGCAGTTTGCGACGACGGAAGGCAAGCTGGTGCAGAGCGGCGGGATGGTGGTGAAGAACGTGGCGGGGCTGGACATGGGGAAACTGCTGATCGGCAGTTGGGGAACATTGGCGGCGATCACGCGGGTGAATTTCAAGCTGATCCCGATGGACAGGGCGACGCGGACGTTTCTACTGCGGTTCGGTTCGGCGCGCGAGGCGCTGGCGGAGCGAAATCGGATCCTGCAGAGCGTGCTGCAGCCGGCGGCGGTGGACCTGTTGAACCCGGCGGCGACGGAGAGGATCGGGCGAGGGGGATGGCTGCTGGCGATCGGCACGGGCGGGAGTCAGGCACTGGTGGACCGCTACAGCCGGGAACTGGGGACGGCGGAGGCGTTGGAGGGCGAGGAAGAGCGAGCGTTCTGGAGACGGGTGGAAAACTTCGCAGAGGATTTTCTGGCGGCGCATGCGGCAGGCGCGGTGGTGCGGGCGTCAACCGCGTTGCAGGAACTGGAGGCAGTGGTGGCAGCGCATGCGGGGCCGGTGGTGGCGCGGGCGGCAAACGGCGTGGCGTATCTGTTCCACGGCGAAGCGCCGAAGTGGCTGGAGGGACCGGGCGGGATGTGGCCGGCGCCGGGCGTGCACGTGACGATGGAAGCAGGGCCGGCCAACCGAAGCGCGGATGGGCTGTGGCCGGAGCCGGGCAGCGGGTTCCCGGTGATGCAGAGAATCAAGCAGATGCTGGACCCGAAGCATCTGTTGAACAAAGGACGACTCTATGGCCGCATCTGAACTGACGCAAATCGGCGCGCACCCGGAGGCGCCCCGGCAGAAGGATCTGGACAAGTGCGTGCACTGCGGGCTGTGCCTGAACTCGTGCCCGACGTATCGCGAACTGGGCGTGGAGATGGATTCGCCGCGGGGGCGGATCTACCAGATGGTGCAGGTGGCCGAGGGGAAGGCCGAAATTACGGACGACTACATTGCGCATATGGAGTTGTGCCTAGCGTGCCGGGGATGCGAGAGCTCGTGCCCGAGCGGCGTCAACTACGGGCGGCTGATTGAAGCGGCGCGCGCGCATATTGACCAGGTGGTGAAGCGGCCGTGGCATGTGGAGGCGGCACGGAACTTTGTTTTCGGCACGCTGCTTTCCTCGCGCGGACTGCTGACGCTGGCGGGCGCGGGGCTGTATCTGTATCAGGCGAGCGGGCTACAGAAGCTCATCCGGTCAAGCGGCCTGCTGAAGTTCTTCGGGCGGCTGCATGAGATTGAAATGCTGTCACCGGCGGCGGAGACGCCTTTCTTCTTCAGCCAGATCGGGAAGGTGTTTCCAGCCGAAGGCGAGCGCCGGTACAAGGTGGCGTTTCTGGCCGGGTGCATTGCGAACATCAGTTTTGCGCGGCTGAACGAGGCGACGGTGCGGGTGCTGCAGAAGAACGGCTGCGAGGTCCACATTCCGGCCGAGCAGAACTGCTGCGGCGCGCTGCATGTCCACGCCGGACGGAAGGGCGACGCGCGGCGGTTGGCAAAGAACAACATCGACGCAACGGTGGACGGCGGGTTCGACGCGGTGATCACGAATGCGGCCGGATGCGGCTCGACGTTGAAGGAGTACGACGAGTTGCTGGAACACGACGAGGCGTATCGGGACAAGGCGCTGGCATTCAAGGCGAAGATGAAGGACGTAAATGAGTTCCTGGCGTCGATCGAAATCCGTCCGCCGGCCAAGCCGCTGGAGATGACGGTGACGTATCAGGACAGCTGCCACCTGTGCCATGGGCAGAAGATTCGGGTGCAGCCGCGGAAGGTGCTGGCGGCGATACCGGGGGTGACGCTGAAGGAGATGGCGTTGAGCGACCTGTGCTGCGGGTCGGCGGGCATCTACAACGTGGTGCACAACGAGATGGCGATGGGGCTGCTGAAGAACAAGATGCAGGCGGTGAACGCGACCGGCGCCGAGTGCATTGTGACGGCGAACCCAGGGTGCATGATCCAACTACAGGCGGGCGCGAAGCTGCACGGCAAGGAGCAGCCGGTGCTGCATGTGGTGGAGGTTCTGGACCGGGCTTACCGAGGCTGGGGCCGAGGCGAGGGGCGGCGCGCTCGGACGCGTTCGCCCGACCAGGCCGCGAGCGTCCAGTCCGCCCGGGCTCCGCCGATGCGCCGGGTCCGCGGCGCGCCCCAAGACCGAGCCCGGGGGGCAGGGCGTCGA
>CAZWDD010000001.1:37159-61595 GCA_964632345.1 uncultured Solibacteraceae bacterium
GCGGCGGGAGCGCAGCCATTGTGCGCGCATCTCGTCGTCGATGCGCTGGAGCAGGCCCTTTTTGTAGGTTTCGTGGGGGCGGAAGAGGTTGAAGTGGTCGCGGCCGGGGACGATTTCACAGGCGTCTTCCCTGCCCTTCCGCGCGAGCCATGAACAGAGCAGCGCGGCGGATTCGTTCAAGCGGAAGTTATCCTCGGCGCCGATGACGAGACGGATGCGGCCCTGGAGTTTCGGGCCGAGCCGGGGCCAGTTCTCGCGGAGGACACGGGCGATGTCGAAGCGGGCCCAGTGTTCGCGCACGGCGGGATTGAGGGCGCCGGTTTCGCGATCAAATAGAGGCACTGGGCGGCCATCGGGACCGCGGGGGGAGAAGACCCATTCGAACGACGCCAACTGGCCGCCGTATTCACCGGTGACGGCCTCCATGCGGGCGAACTGCTCAAACGTCAGGACGTTGCGGCCGTCCTCGCGGACCAGGTTGACGGGATCGCCGGAAGCGGTGCGATAGGCATTTGTAGCGTTGTCGATATCGATGCCGGTGAAGTTGCGGAAGTCGACCGAATCCGGCGAGGTGGGCCAGGCGCCGCCGAAGAAATCCGGGTAACGCACCTGGAGCCAGAGCGCGCTCCAGCCGCCGGAGGAGTGACCGGTGAGGAATCGGCCGGCGGGAGACGGGGCGAGGCGGAAGCGCTTTTCGAGATGGGGGATGAGTTCGGTGGTGAGGGCGCGGCCCCAGGGTCCGTTGTTGACCGAGTCGGCGAAGACGTGGTGGCCGCCGGGGCAGTTGGCGTCGAGGAAGACATGAACCGCCTTAAGCAGCGAACCGTCGGCCATGCCGGCCTGGAGGGCTTCGCCGCGGGACCACGCGGAGCGAAAGCTGCCGCCGAAGCCGTGGACGTGATAGATGGCCGGCAGCGGGACGCCGGGGGCACGGTTGGCGGGTACGACGATACCGGCGCGCATGTGGATGGGGCGACCGAAGAAGGCGGACAGAGAGGGGCTGAGGAATTCGACGGCCTCGACGCCGGGGATAGGGGGCGGAACGGGCGCGGCGGGGGTGACGGCGTTGAGGACGAGGGGGACGGGTTCGGCGTTGGCGGGGTCGAGATCCTTGAGGATGGCGACAGGGCTGACGAGATCGCCGGCGTCCTGACGTTCGCGGGCGAAGGAGTGATCCGGATCGAGCAGGGCCATGACGGCGTAGCTGCCTTTGGGCGATTGCGAGAAGGGCTTGGGGAAGGCGAGGGTATCGGGATTGAATTCGACGACGGCGCCGGGCTTCCAGTGAGGGACTTCAAGAGCGGCGAGGGAGACGTTTTCCGGGACGAAGCCGACGCGGATGCGATCGCGCGGCTCGTCGCCGGGAGAGAGGAAAACGAAGAGACGACCGGAGGCGCCGTTGGGGGCGACAGCGGGGTCAAGCGTGATACGAAAGCGGAGCGGCGCGGCGGGCAGTGCGGCGAGCAGCGCGGCGAAGAGGACGACAAGTCGCATGAACCTTCAGGGTAGCGAAGGCTCGGGAAGCAGGAGCGTATCGTAGATGGAATCGATCTGGTAATGCATGACGCCGAGGGCGCGGAGTTTGGCCACGTCGCGGCGGGCGCCCTGCCAGTGGTCGATCTTTTCCATGTCGTAGCGGAAGGTGTTCAGCGCAGCTACGGGCGTGACATTGTGCGCGCGGCAGAGAGACACGGTTGCCGCATCGAGCACACTGCCGAGTTCGAAGAGGAAGTAGAGGCTGGCGGCGTCCTCGCCCTTGGCGATGGCCTCGCGCAGCCCGCTGCGGTTGGCCGACAGAAGCAGCTTTCCCTTGAAGAAGCCTTTGACGCGCGGGCCGCCAAGGGCGTATGCGCTGGCGAGGAGGCCATGGCGACGCATGGACTGCTCCAAGCCTTCGTAGAACGGCTGGGGGAACTGCTCGCTCTTGATATCGAGCATAAGGCGGATTCGTCCGGCGCAGCGGGCACAGATCTCCTCAAAATCCATGGGGCGGGTGCCGCCGGGCGTGGCGCGGAGCTGCTGGACCTCGGCCCAGGTGAGGTCCTCCACACGCCGGCTCACGCCGAAGAAGCGGGTGAAATCGGCGTCGTGCTGTACGACAGCGCGGCCGTCCTTCGTGCGGCGGATATCGACTTCGATCATCTGGTAGCCGCGGCGAATGGCGGCCTCAACGGAGCCGGGGCTGTTTTCGGCGAACTCGTCGCCGACGATGCCGCCGCGGTGGGCAATGAGAAACGGCCTTTCCGCGGCGCCCAGAAAGGGGGCAGCGGAAAGGCCGGAGAGGATGGCGCGGCGGGAGAGCATCAGTGGTTGTGACGCGGGAGGTCCTTGCCGACGTCCTTGTACTTAACGGCGAACTCCAGAACGGCGCCTTCACCGAGCTGGCCGACATGGTTGCGCTGCAGTTCCTGCCAGGGGGTCTGGCTGGGAGGGATTGTGATCTGGAGGGCGGCGCGGCGGGCGGCGATCTCTTCGTCGCTGATGAGCACATCGACGCGGCGTTCGTTGAGATCGATGCGGATGGGGTCACCGGTGCGAAGGATGGCAAGGTTGCCACCGACGGCCGATTCGGGACTGGCGTTGAGGATGGACGGGCTGGCGGAGGTGCCGCTCTGCCGGCCGTCACCGAGTGTGGGCAGAACATCGATGCCGCGCTTGACGAGGTAGTCCGGCGGAAGCATGTTGACGACCTCGGCCGCGCCGGGGTAGCCGATGGGGCCGACGCCGCGAATGATCAGGACGCAGTGTTCATCGATGTTCAGGGCGGGATCGTCAATGCGTTCGTGGTAGTCCTCTGGACCATCAAAGACAATGGCGCGGCCGTCAAAGACGTTGGTGGAGAAGAAGCGCTGCTTGAAGGTCTCGCCGATGACCGAGGTCTTGACGAGCGCGCTATCGAACAGATTGCCGCTGACGACGAGGAAGCCGGCGTTCTCCTTGACGGGATTCGACAGCGGACGGATGACGTTCTGGTCTAGGCTGCGCTTGCCGGCGTAGACTTCGCCGATGGTTTTGCCGGAGGCGGTGATGGCCTCGGTGCGGATGTGGCCGCCCTGCATCAGTTCACCGATGATGGCGGGCACGGCGCCGGCAAGGTGAAAGGATTCGGCCAGGAACTCGCCGGCCGGCTGGATGTTGGCCAGCAGCGGGATGTGGTGGCCGATGGTCTCCCACTCCTTGACGTGGAGGTCAATGCCGATGTGGCGGGCGATGGCGATGACGTGCGGGGGACAGTTGGTGGAGCCGCCGATGGCCGAGTTGACGACGATGGCGTTTTCAAAGGCGGCGCGGGTGAGGATCTTCGACGGAGTGAGATCCTCATGCACCATTTCAACGATGCGTTTGCCGGTGAAGTAGGCCATCTGGCCGCGTTCGCGATAGGGGGCGGGGATGGCGGCGTTGCCGGGCAGGGACATGCCGAGGGCTTCGGTGAGGGAGTTCATCGAAGTGGCCGTGCCCATGGTGTTGCAGTGGCCGGCGCTGGGGGTAGAGTTGACCACCTTGGTGATGAACTCCTGGTAGTCGATCTCGCCGGCGGCGAGCATGCGGCGGGCGTCCCAGACGGCCATGCCGCTGCCGTCGAGCTTGCCCTTGTAGTAGCTGTTGATCATGGGCCCGCCGTTGAGGGCGATGGCGGGGATGTTGACGGTGCAGGCGGCCATGAGGCAGGACGGGGTGGTCTTGTCACAGCCGGTGGTGAGGACAACGCCATCGATGGGATAGCCGTGGAGGATCTCAACGATGCCGAGGTAGGCAAGATTGCGATCGATGGCGGCGGTGGGGCGGCGGCAGCTTTCCGAGATGGGATGTGTCGGGAAGACCAGCGGCACGCCGCCCGCGTCGCGAATGCCGTCGCGGATGCGGCTAACCAAATCCATGTGGATCCGGTTGCAAGGCGAGAGATCGCTGCCAGTCTGCGCGATGCCGATGATGGGCTTGCCGGAGGCCAGTTCCTCGGTGGTGAGGCCGTAGTTCTGGATGCGCTCCAGGTAGACGGCGGTCATGCCGGGGTTGTGGGGATTGTCAAACCAGGCGCGACTGCGGAGCCGGCCAACGTTCTCTGCCTTGGGGTCTCGCATGATGAGTTAGCGCTGGATGCGCGCCGATCCGCCTTTCGCGAAGTCGATGACCTGTTCGACGGTGGCCATCGTGGTGTCACCGGGGTAGGAGGTGAGCAGAGCGCCGTGCGCCCAGCCGATGCGGACGGCCTGTTCGGGCTCGGCGCCGGAGAGGATGCCGTAGAAGAGGCCGCTGGCGAAACCGTCGCCGCCGCCGACGCGGTCATAGACGTCGAGTTCGCACTGCGGGGCCTGGTAGGTCTGGCCGTTGATCCATGCGACGGCGCTCCAGGAGTGGCGGTTGGTGGAGTGGACCTCGCGGAGCGTGGTGGCGACAACCTTCAAATGGGGATGCCGGTCGAGGACGACCTTCATCATGCCGAAGAAGGCCGAGGGGTCGAGTTTCGAGGCGTTTTCGACGTCCTGGCCTTCGAGTCCGAGGCCCTTCTGCAGATCCTCTTCATTACCGACGAGCACGTCGCAGTAGCTGACGATCTTGTTTAGAATTGCGACCGCCTTGTCGCCGCCGCCGAAGATGTTCCACAGTTTGGCGCGGTAGTTGAGGTCAAAGGAGATGATGGCGCCCTGGGCCTTGGCGGCCTGCATGCCTTCCAGAATGACGTCGGAGGTAGTGGCCGACAGGGCGGCGAAGATGCCGCCGGAGTGGAACCAGCGGCAGCCGCCGGCGAAGATCTCATCCCAGTTGAAGTCACCCGGCTTGAGCAGCGCGGCGGCTTCGTTGGAACGGTTGTAGAAGACGACGGGGCCGCGGGGACCCTGGCCGCGATCGGAGTAGACGGCGGCCATGTTAGGACCGGTGACGCCGTTGTGGGCGAAACGCTTGTAGAAGGGGCGGACACCCATGGCGCGGACGCGCTCGGAGATAAGGTCGCCGACCGGATAGTCGACCATGGCCGTCGCGACGCCGGTATTGAGGCGGAAGCAGTCGGCGAGGTTGGCGGCCACGTTGAACTCACCGCCGCTCACGTGGATGTGGAACTCCTGGGCCTTGCGGAAGGGGATGATGCCCGGATCCAGACGGTGCACCAGGGCACCGAGCGAGACGCAGTCCAACGCGGCCTGCTCGCGGATGTTCAAACCATACTTCATACGATGTATCTCCTGGGGAACAGTTTATTCGCTGCTGGACTGCTCGCGAGCGGCACGGCTGGCGAGTTCGTCACAGCGGTTGTTGTCTTCATGGGAGGCGTGGCCCTTGGTCCAATGCCAGCTGGTTTTGTGGCGATTAACCTGGGCGTCGAGTTCCATCCAGAGGTCCTGGTTGAGAACGGGGGATTTGTCCGCCTTCACCCATCCACGTTTTTTCCAGCCGTGGATCCACTGGGTGATGCCGTTTTTGACGTACTCGGAGTCGGTGGTGATGGTGACCTCACACGGCTCATTGAGCGCAGCAAGGCCGCGGATGGCGGCCGTCAATTCCATGCGATTGTTGGTGGTCTGGGGTTCGGAGCCATACATCTCCTTGAGGTGCTGTCCGTAGCGGAGGACGCAGGCCCAGCCACCGGGGCCGGGGTTGCCGAGACAGGCCCCGTCGGTGATCAGTTCGATCTGCTTCATGCGGCCGTGAGTTCTCCGAGGAAGAAGGCGTCGACGAGCGCGCGGATTTCCTTCGCCGAATGGGTGTGATAGATGGCGGTGCGGAGCTTGGCGCCGTTGCGGACGCCGTGGGTGAAGTAACTGGCGAACTGCTTCATTTTGCCCACGGTTTCCGGGATCTCTTCCTCTTCCATCATGCGGTAGTAAGTCGCCATGATCTCATATCGATCCCGTTCGGAGGGCTGCCAGTAGGAACCGGTGGCGAGATACTCGGCAATCTGGCGGAAGATCCAGGGATTGGACGAAGCGGCGCGGCCGATCATGACAGCGTCGCAACCGGTTTCGCGGTGCATGCGGACGGCGTCTTCGGGAGTGACAATGTCACCATTACCGATGACGGGAATTTTTACCGCCTGCTTGATGTCGGCAATGCGGGTCCAGTCGGCGCGTCCGCTGTAGCCCTGCTCACGCGTGCGGGGGTGAAGCGCGATGGCGGCCACGCCGATATCCTCGGCCATCCGGGCCATTTCGACGTGGACCAGTTCCTTGTCATTCCACCCGGCGCGGTACTTGAGCGTGAGGGGAATCTGAATGGCTTTTCGACACTGATCGAGAATCGAGCGGACGAGCGGGAGATCCCGGAGGCAGCCGGAACCGCCGTTGCATTTGGTGACCTTCTTCACAGGGCAGCCGAAATTGATGTCGACGAAATCGAAGCCCAGGTCCTGGCAGATGCGGGCGGCGTCAGCCATGACCGCCGCGTCGGAACCGAACAACTGGGCCGAAATGGGGTGCTCTTCGGGCTCGAAATGGAGGTAGTTGAAAGACTTGCGCTTGCGGCCGCCATCGGAGCCGACGACGCCGTGGGAACTGGTGAACTCGGTCATGATGAGCCCACAGCCGCCCTGATTGCGGATGAGGCGGCGGAAGACGGTATCGGTGACGCCGGCCATGGGGGCCAGGATGGTGGCGGGCGCGATGGCAGTGGCGCCGACGCGGTAGGAGACAGGGAAGTTGGACCGGTCCTCAGGCCGGACAGGGAGCATACTGCTATTGTAGCTGGGGCCGCGTTTGGAAGCTGAGTTGCAGGGTAGACTGCAAACGAGAGGAGATAATATGAAACAGAAAACAACGACGATCCTCGTGATGACGGCATTTTCCGTTCTCATTGGAACATCGTGCGCCCGGACTGAGACGACACCGACCGCAGAGCAGCAGGCCCCGGCGGCGGCGGAACCGGCGCCGCAATCGGCCTGGGCTCCGGCACCGGTGCAGACGGCACCGCAGAAGCAGGCGAAGCCGGCAGCGATGATGGGCAATACGGGCGGCGGAGCGGCACGTCCGGCGGCAACGGCGCCCGCGCCGGCGGCGGCTCCACGGCCGGCGGCGCCTGTGCGTCCGCAGCCGAAATCGGTGACGCTGGCGGCCGGGGAAACGATCCCGGTGCGCGTGAACGCCTCGATGACTTCGGAGAAGAATGAGAGCGGCGATCCGTGGACGGGAACGCTCTTCGAACCGCTGGTGGTGGAAGGGCTGGTAATTGCCGAGCGCGGCGCGACGGTGGAAGGCCGCGTGTCGAACGTGACGCGGGCCGGAAAGGTGAAGGGCGTGGCGGGCTTATCGGTGACTCTGACGCGGATTCATACGGCCGACGGGCAGGAGATTCCGGTTTCGGCGAGCACGTACAGCGTGGCCGGCAAGGATGAGACGAAGAAGGACACGGCGAAAGTTGCGATTGCTTCCGGCGTAGGCGCAGCGATCGGCGCGATCGCGGGCCGCGGCAAGGGCGCGGCTATCGGCGCCGGGGCCGGAGCGGCGGCGGGGACGGGCGTGGTGCTGGCAACGCGGGGCGCGCCGGCCGTGATTGCGGCCGAGTCCCTGATCCGCTTCCGCGTGACCGAGCCGGTAACGATTACCGAGAAGTTGAAGTAAGGCGCTTTTTCCATGCCGCGAGCTCTTCGGTGAGCCGTTCGCGGATGGTGACATAGCCGGGATCATCGTAGAAATTGATCCGTTCACGAGGATCTCGGCGGAGATCGAACAGCTCGTTCATGCCTTCGCCGTCATCCCGGAGGACGAGTTTGAAGTAGGGGTCGCGGGCCATTTCGGTATTGCGGAACTGGCCGAAGACGATCTCCCGCCACTTTTCGCCGCGCGGAAACGGGCGGTTGAAGAGGATATTGGCGTAGCTGCGTCCGGGAAGGTTGCGGGCAGGCACAGGGGCGCCGGTGATTTCGCAGAGGGTCGGAAGGAAGTCGTAATAGCTGACCATTTCCGGGCGGACGGATTCAATGGGAAACCGCCCGGGCCAGGACCAGATCATGGGGACCTGCATCACCTCTTCGTACATGTTGATGGGGTCACTGGCGTGGCCCTTGCTCCAGAAGCCGTGGCGGCCATGGAGGTAGCCGTTGTCGCCGGTGAAGATGACGACGGTGTTCTCCCAGAGCCCTTTTTCGTGGAGCTTCTTTTCGAGGAGCGGCAGTTGGTCATCAAGTGCGGTAACCGATGCAGCGGCCTTGCGAATGTTGCCCAGCATGTCGGCGAGCATCCCTTTTTCGCGCAGGGCGTTGGGTGCAGGCGGATCAAAACCGACGGACTCGAAGGCCGTGTTGCGGTAGAGATCGTAGTACTTGTTGGGATGGCCGTCGTAGGGCGTGTGGGGATTCAGATAGGCGAGGGTCAGAAAGAACGGCTGGGCGGCGGATTGCCGATCGAGAAAGCCGAGGGCCTGCTGTGTGATGAGGTCGGTGAGATAGCCCTTTTCGCGGCGGATCTCGCCGTTGAGCGCCATCTCCGGATCGACATAGCTGCGCGCGCCGCCGCTGAGGGTGTACGTGAATTCGAGGCGGCGGCCGGGAGTGGCGTCGTTCCCCATATGCCACTTGCCGGCGTAGCCGCAGCGGTAGCCGTGGCCGGCGAGGATCTCCGGCAGCAGCACTTCCTGCGCGAACGAGGGGGGCGGCGCCTGCTGGCCCTGCGGGGGCTTGGCGACGGGGCGGGCGGTGAGAAAGTCGTGAATGCCGTGCTGGGCCGGGACGCGGCCGGAGAATAGCGTTGCGCGGCTGGGCGAGCAGATGGGAGTGCAGACGAAGCTGTTGTGGAAGCGGACGCCAAGGCGGGCCAGACGGTCAATGTTTGGCGTGCGGATTTCCCGATTGCCGTAGCAGCCGAGCATCCAGGAGGCGAGGTCATCGGCGAGAATTAGCAGGACATTCGGCTTCGGGGCTGCGGGCTGGGCGGGCAGCAGCGTGGCGCCCGAGGCGGCCAGAAAGGCGCGGCGGGAGAGGGTCATCGGATTCCCTTACAAGACATCGGCGAAGCCACGCTTCAAGTGGCGGAAGAAGAGGCCGCCGGCGATGAAGGCGGAGGCGCTCCAGGCGAACAGAATCAGCACCTCTTCCGGGCCCGGCAGGGCGTGGCCGAGGAGGCGTTCGCGATAGGCACGGACGAACATCGACATGGGGTTGCCGCGGATAAGGAACCGCATGCCTTCGGGAATCTTGTCCTCTGTGATGAAGATGGGGGTCATCCAGAACCAGAAGGTCAACAACACCATGACGGCCTGCGCGGTGTCGCGGATATAGACCTGAAGGCTGGCGAAGACCCAACCGATGCCTACGCCGAGCAACCCGATCAGGAGCATGTAGAAGGGAAGCAGGAAGGTATACGGGCCGATGCCTCCGTCGAAGGCGATGAGGGCCACGATGGAGAGCACGAGGGCAAGCACATGGTTGGCGAGCGACGAGAAGAAGACGCTGATAGGCAGCATTTCCGAGGGGAAGAGCGTCTTGGTGATGAGGTTGGAGTGTTCAAGCAGCGAGTTGGCCGAGCGCGTGACCGTTTCCTGAAAGAGCATCCACGGCAGGTAGCCGCAGAGCAGGAAGATGGTGTAGTTGTCGGTGAGCGCGTCGGGGGGCATCTCCGACTTCATGCAGTACTGGAAGACGAAGGTCCAACTGGCGAGCATCACCAACGGGTGTACCAGGCCCCACAGCCATCCGGCCGCCGAGCCGACATAGCGCTGCTTGAAGTCGCGCTTGGCGAGTTGGAACAGCAGGTTGCGCCGTTCCAGTAAATTGCGTAAAAACAGGCCGCCGATCACGTCTATTCAGTGTAGCTGGAACCGCGGCGGAAGGGTTTCGTGATACTGGTTTAGATATGCGAATGCTTCTGGTTGTATTGGCCCTGATCGCGATGACAGCTTGTACGTCGGACAACCCGACGGCAACGCAAACGGCGCCGGACCCGAATCAACCGCCGGTGCCGGCGCACTTCCAGAACGAACGAGACGCACAACCGCTGCCGGAGACGATGGACGCGAAGCTGTTCTCCGACCCACGGCTTGTTCGTGTGTACGAGATCGCCAAACGGATTCCGGAGGTGCTGGCGCAGCAGCCCTGCTACTGCTACTGCGACCGCGGGCATGGCCACCGCAGCCTGCTCGATTGCCAGCGCGACAATCACAGCGCGGGATGCACGGTGTGTCGGAAGGAAGTGCTGCTCGCCGACCGCCTGACGCGCATGGGGCTATCGGCGAAAGAGATCCGCGCCTCGATTATTCGAGGCGACTGGAAGAACGTGACGGAGTAGGCGCGGTGTATTTTGGGGTGCCTAACGGGATTTGAACCCGTGACATCCGGAACCACAATCCGGCGCTCTACCGACTGAGCTATAGGCACCGCACCCGTCAACAGCCTTGATTATAGCAAAAAACGACGTACGAAATCCGCCCCGGAGAGGATTACGAAGGAGTTTGTGAAGTCGATCAGGAAGGCACCGACGACGGGGATGGCGAGCCGGGCGCGGGGCGCGGCGCCGTGCTGTGATTCGAGAGCGTCCATGGAAGCGACGGCGTTGGCGGTGGTGCCGAGCATGAAGCCGATCCAGCCTGCGGTGGCCACGGCGCCTTCGTAATCGCGGCCCAGCCAGCGGTAGGCGATGCCGATGGCGAACAGCGTTGTCACCACAACCTGCGCAGTAAGGATGACGAGCAACGGCGCGGCTAACGCCGCCAAGGCCCATAGCTTTAAGGTGAGTAACGCAATCACAATGAAGAGGCTCAGGCTGAGACCGCCCATGCGGTCAAGCAGCATTTCGTCCAGACGCCGCAAGGATCGATCATCCCACCAGCGCATGCCAGCGGCTACGATCATGGCCCCGATATAGGCGGGTAGCGTGAGGCCCGTAGCGGCAATGGCGCGGCTCAACAGAGCGCCGCCGCCGAGCGAGACGACCACGGCCGCCAGCGTCCAGCGCCAGTCGCCTGCCTGCGCGGCGGTTGCAGCGCTTACCTCCCTGCCTGCTGCCGCAGTCAGCCGGTGCCGGCGAATGAGCCATCCGCCTGCGGCGCCGCCGATGAGCCCCGCGGCAAGGATGCCAAACACGGCCGCGGCGAGCCCCACGCTTTGCGCATCGGCGACGCCCATGTCTTCAAAGGTCTTCCCGAAGGCCAAGGCGGTGGCCGGGCCGCCGGCCAGGGTAGTGGCGCCGGCAACGATGCCGAGCAGCGGATCAAGGCCGAGCCACTTCGCCAGAACGATGCCGACGCCGTTCTGCACCTCCGCGCCGGCAACGGCGAGTGCCAGGCAGATCATGACCGTACCGCTATCGCGGCGCAGCAGGCCAACGCTGGCGCGCAGACCGATGGTGGTAAAAAAGACCAACGTGAAGAGGTCCCGCAGCACCGTATCGAACTCGAGTTGGACCCCGGCGGCGCGAAGACCAGTTACGGCGAACGCCAACAGCAGCCCGCCGGTGACAGGACGGGGAATGTTCCAGCGGTCCAAGGCGCGAACGCGGCCGTGGAGCGCGGCGGCCAGCCAGAGGCCAAGGCCGGCCAGCGCCAACGTTTCGGCCGCGCTCAAGGCCGCCACTACAAGCCAGCTTTCTTCCAGAGCGCGTCGACGCGCTGCTTGACCTCCGCCGGCATGGTGATGACGTCGGGCCAGCGCCGCGTGAAACCTTCCTCGGGCCACTTCTTTGTGGCGTCGATGCCGAACTTCGAACCCCAGTTGGCCATGCGGCTGGCGTGATCGAGCGAGTCGATCGGGCCAATGGCAAATTCGATGTCGCGCTGCGGGTCGATGTTATTCAGCGCCTTCCAGGCCACTTCGCTGTAGTTCTGCACGTTGACGTCTTCGTCCACAACGACGATGCACTTGGTGAACATCGCCTGGCCGAGGCCCCAGATGGCATGCATCACCTTGCGGGCCTGCATCGGGTAGCTTTTGCGGATGGAGACCAGCATCAGATTGTGGAAGATGCCTTCGGCGGGCATACACATGTCGCGGATTTCCGGGATCTGCATGCGCATCAGGGGAAGGAACATACGCTCGATGGCCTTGCCCATGAAGTAATCCTCCATCGGCGGCGGCCCGACGATGGTGGTGGCGTAGATGGGGTTCTTGCGCCGGGTGACGCAGGTGACATGGAAGACCGGGTATTCGTCTTCGAGTGAATAGTAGCCGGTGTGGTCGCCGAAAGGACCTTCGGTGCGCATTTCGCCGAGTTCCACGTAGCCTTCCAGAACGATCTCAGCGTTGGCGGGAACGTCGACGTCGACCGTTTCGCACTGGACCATTTCGACGGGCTTCTTGCGGAGGAAGCCGGCGATCATCATCTCATCGAGATCGGGTGGCAAGGGCAAGATAGCGGAGTACATGACGGCCGGATCGGCGCCGATGGCGACGGCGACGTCCATGCGCTTTTCGCCGGCCCGGAAGCGGCGGCGGTAGTGTTCGGCGCCCTGTTTATGCGTCTGCCAGTGCATGCCGGTGGTGCGCTCATCGTAGACCTGCATGCGGTACATGCCGCAGTTGCGTTTGCCGGTTTCCGGGTTCTTGGTAAAGACCATCGGCAGGGTGATGTAGGGGCCGCCGTCCTGCGGCCAGCAGGTGAGGACAGGGATCTCCTTCAGATTGAAACCGTCCTTCTGAATGACCTCCTTGCATGGACCGGAGGAGACTTTCTTCGGGAAGAACGCGCCCATTTCGGCGAGTTTCGGCAGCATGGAGAGTTTGCCGAGCAGGCCTTGGGGCATCTGCATCTGGAGGTACTCGCTGATGCGGTCGGCGATCTCCTGAAAGGCGTCGACCTGCAGGGCAATCTCCATGCGGCGCTGGCTGGCGAAGGCATTGATGAGCACCGGCATGCCGTAGCCTTTCGGATTCTCGAACAAAAGCGCGGGGCCGTTGTTCTTCACCGAACGGTCGGCGAACTCGGTGATCTCCAGAACGGGATCGACCTCAAGGGAGACGCGCTTCAGTTCGCCGGCCTTTTCCAGCGCGGAGATGAAGTCGCGTAAATCGCTATATGCCATATGATGATTCCATGATAGTTCGTACCGCTTTCGTCACTGGCGCCAGCCGGGGCATCGGGAAAGCCTGCGCGTTTGCGCTGGCCGCCGCCGGAGCCCGGGTCGTGGTTGCGGCCAGGACTTTGGACCGCTGCGAAGAGGTTGCAGCCGAGATCCGCGCCCAGGGCCACGAAGCCATGGCCGTAGCCATTGATTTGTCCTCTAAAGAATCGATTGTCGCCGCGATCGGGCAGGCGGCAAAAGATTTCGGCCCCATCCACATTCTGGTGAACAACGCCGGGATCACCAAGGACGGGCTGGCGCTGCGGATGAAGACGGAGGACTGGCAGGCGGTGATCGACACCAACCTGAGCGGGTCCTTCTACGCCTCTCAGGCTGTGATGCAGGGGATGATGAAGGAGCGGTGGGGCCGGATTATCAATATCGTTTCCGTGGTTGGCGAGATGGGCAACGCGGGCCAGGCGAACTATGTGGCAGCCAAGGCGGGACTGATCGGGCTGACGAAGTCACTGGCACGTGAACTGGCGAGCCGCAGCATTACGGTAAACGCCGTGGCGCCGGGGTTCATTTCCACCGACATGACAGCGGTGTTGAGCGACGATCTGAAGCAGAAAATGCTGACGAACATTCCGCTGGCGCGTTTCGGCGCGGCCGAGGATATTGCCGAAGCCGTAAAGTTCCTGGCCTCCGACGGCGCGAGCTACATTACCGGGCATGTGCTGGACATCAACGGCGGGATGTATATGTAGCGTTTTCCGCGGCAAGGATGGCGCGTTTGCGATCCTCGCCCCAACGGTAGCCGCCCGGACCGCCGGTGGCGGGGACCACCCGGTGGCAGGGGATCAGGAGCGCTACCGAATTGGCGGCGCAGGCGCGCGCGACGGCCCGGGCCGCGGACGGTTGGCCGAGCGCCTCGGCCACTTGGCGATAGGATTGGACTGAGCCGGGCGGGATCGTCCGCAGGTAGGCCCAGACCCGGGCCTGGAAGGCGGTGGCGCGGAGATCGAGCGGCACGGCCAGATTCCGCGGCGTGGCCAGGGCGGCAACCAGCCATTCACCGGGCGCGCCGGGCTGGAGATCCGCGGCGGGAAACTCGGCGAGCAGGCGGGCGAATAACTCCTCCCGCGAGTCGCCGAATTCCAGGAAACAGACGCCGCGGGCGGTGGCGCCGAGCAGCAGGAGGCCATAGGGCGATGGGCCGAAGGCGTAGCTGATTGAGACGCCTTTGCCACCGCTCCGATATTGGCCCGGCGTCATTCCCAGTTTCTCGCCCACATTCTCGTAGACGCGGCTGGAAGAGGAGAACCCGGCCGCATAGACAGCGGTGGTGACATCGGGCGCGTGGCGGAGCTCGGCCTTCAAGCGTCCGACGCGCAGCGCCTGCACATACGCCGCAGGCGAGATGCCGATCTCGGCGGTGAACCGCTTGCGGAAGTGGCCGGGACTCAAGCCAGCGCGCGCGGCGAGCGTGGCGAGCGGGGGTGTATCGCCGGCGTGGGCATCGAGGAATCGGCGGATGGCGGCGATGGTGCGTTCTTCCGCATCCGGGGCGCAGCGCAGACAGGGACGGAAACCGGCGGCGCGAGCCGGCTCCGGACTGGAGAAAAAGAGAACGTTCCGGCGCAGGGGGCGCCGCGCGGGGCAGGATGGCCGGCAATAAATGCCGGTGGTGCGGACGGCGAAGACGAAGCGTCCATCGGCGGCACGGTCGCGGGCCAAGACGGCGTGCCAGAATCGTTCGATGTCCATGCGACTACTTTGCCTGAGCCGGGGCGCGGGACGCTATCCGAATCCGGCGGTCAAACTGGAAACTACTGCGCGCCGCGGCCGAGCAGCACGGTCTTCAAGGTATTCAAAATGATGTAAATGTCGAGTGAAAAGGAGATGTGCTTGATGTAGTAGAGGTCATACTCAAGCTTGGTGATCGTGTCCTCGATGGTATCCCCGTACTTGTGGCTGATCTGCGCCCAGCCGGTGAGGCCGGGCTTGACGCAGTGCCGTTGACGATAGAAGGGAATCTTCTCCGAAAGCGCCTGCACGAATTCGGGCCGTTCCGGGCGAGGGCCGACAAAACTCATATCGCCGCGCAGGACGTTCCAGAACTGGGGCAGCTCGTCGATGCGGAACTTTCGCAGGTACTTCCCGACCGCGGTGATGCGCGGATCGTTCTTTGAGGCCCAGACGGCGCCGGTGCGCGCCTCGGCATCGACGAACATCGATCGGAACTTCAGCACTGAAATCAGTTTCCCGTTCAAGCCGACGCGGGTCTGGCGATAGAGCACAGGCCCCTTGGAAGTCAGCCGGACCAGGAGTGCGGCGATCAACATGAGCGGCAGCGCCAGAATGCCGCCGATCAACGCCAATAGGAAAGAGTAGACCTGCTGCAGCAACACGCTGTGTTTGCTGGGGCCGAGTTCGCTTGAGAACACCAGCTGCGAGGGACGCAGGTCGCGCGTCGAAACGCGGCCGAAGCAGCTCTCATACATCGCGGCCGCTTCCTGGACGTGGACGCCGGAGAGGCGCAGATCCAGAAGTTCGTAGACAGGAAGGCGGGCGCGGCGTTCGGCCATCCCGACGATGATCCGCTCCGGTTTATGTTCGGCAATCACGGCCCGCAGGTCAGCGACCGTGCCCAGGCGGCAAATCCCCTTCATGTCCGGCGCCTCGCCGGGTTCGCCGGCGCGGTCGTCAAGATAGCCCACCACGCGATAGCCCAGCTCGATTCTTTCCCGCAACCGGTGTCCAATCTCGGCCAGAACGGTGGAGGTGCCCATCAGCAGGACGGGCGGCGCGTGCAGCGACGTCAGCACCTGCCGGCAGAAGAGAAGCCGCCACGCCGGCAGCAGTACCAGAATCATGGCCGAGGCATAGATCATCACCCAGCGCGGCAGCACCAGCGACGGGTCGATATACGTGCACATCGCCTGCACGAGAAACGCCAGCCCGACAGCCATCGAGAACTGCTGCAACAGGAATATACGGCTGCGAATGCGGAGTTCGGTGTAGAGATCCTGAAAGTACAGCCCAAGCAGAATGCTCATCACGGCAATGCCGATCCGGATCAATCCACCCTCATAGAGCAGCAGGAACTCCGGGTCGATGTCCATGACGAGCGTGAGGGCCACGACATAGGCCATCAGCATCAGGATGGCCTCGGAGATCAGCAGCGCCACGACGCTGGCAGGTATAAAGACGCGGAATAGTCGAATCATACGCTGCGGTCCGCGTGAACCTTTTCGGCCATCGTCACGACTTCCCCGTTGCTCCCCATCCGTCTAGAATTGACGCTCCTTGGCCCCAAGCGGTCCGCAATCGCGTCTCGCCCATTCGAAATGAATGAAAAATAAACCTTTAGGAATTATAGCGTAGATTTGCCATGGATCCCTTCGACAGAGGGCACGTTTATGGTGTGGCCAGAAATGCTCGAAAAAATCTGCATCCTGCAGGTCGAGAGGAAACTCTAAACTTGGGAACTCGGACTTTTTCGGTCTTGATTTATCTGACTGATCGGAAAGGGCTCTGGTTCCTTCCTGGGTGGTTGCGAAGGCAGGTCTCGTGCGTTACGATGAATCTAGGACCGAATCAGTCTGAATTTGAAAATGGATTCTGGCCAACTACCGACATGCTGAAGCTCACCAAGAAGGCTGACTACGGGCTGATCGCCCTGAAGTACCTGACATCCGTCCGGCCACGGTCGGCGAGTGCGAAGGAGATTGCGGAACGGTACGGGGTCCCCGTGCCGGTCTTGTCGAAAGTGCTGCAACGCCTGGCAAAGAGCGGTTTTCTGATCTCCGAGCACGGGACGAACGGCGGCTACCGGCTGGGCGGTTCTCCGGATTCCATTTCCGCGCTGGATGTGGTGCGGGCGATCGATGGGCCTGTGTTCCTGACGGCATGCTTCACCGAATCGGGCGAGGATTGCGAGCACATCGACCGCTGCAATATTCGCGACCCGCTGCGGCGCGTGCACGAGGGCATCCTGAATCTACTGGCCAGCATGTCGATGACCGAGTTGGCTGCTGAACCGGATCACCTTTTGAATGGACACGCGGCCTATCATGCCGCGGCATCCGAAGCTTCCAATCTGACTGTTTTGAACTCCTGAGAGAACACCATGTCCAAGCCGATCTACTTCGACAATCACGCCACCACACCGGTGGATCCGCGCGTCCTGGAAGCGATGCTTCCGTTTTTCACGGAGCACTTCGGCAACGCCGCCAGCCGTAATCATGCCTATGGCTGGGCGGCAGAAGATGCCGTGGAGAAATCCCGCAAACAGATCGCCTCGCTGATCGGGGCGAACTCGAAAGAGATCATTTTCACGAGCGGCGCAACGGAATCCAACAACCTGGCGATCAAGGGTGTTGCCGAGATGTATGCCGAGAAGGGCAACCACATCATCACGGCGGCCACCGAGCACAAAGCGGTGCTCGACACCTGCAAGCACCTGGAGAAGAAGGGCTGCCGGGTGACCTACCTGCCGCTGAAGGGTGACGGACTGGTGGATCTCGATATGCTGCGCGATGCGATCACGGACAAAACGATCCTGATCAGCATTATGTACGCCAACAACGAAATCGGCGTGCTGCAGCCGGTGAAGGAGATCGGGAAGATCGCCAAGGAAAAGGGCATCCTGTTCCACACCGATGCGGTGCAGGCGGTGGGCAAGGTTCCGGTGAATGTCATCGACGACGGCATCGATCTGATGTCGATCACCGGCCACAAGATCTATGGACCGAAGGGCGCCGGCGCGCTCTACGTGCGGCGCCGCAACCCGCGTGTGCAGTTGACGGCGCAGATGGACGGCGGCGGCCATGAGCGCGGGATGCGTTCCGGAACCCTCAACGTGCCGGGTATCGTCGGGCTGGGCGCGGCGTGCGAGATTGCGCAAAAGGAGATGCCGGAGGAGTCGGCCCGGCTGCGCCGACTGCGGGATAAGCTCCGGGCGACGTTGGAAGCCAATCTTGAAGAGGTCTACATCAATGGCAGCATGGAGCACCGTCTGCCGAATAACCTCAACATGAGCTTCGCGTACGTGGAAGGCGAAAGCCTGCTGATGGGCATCAACGACATTGCCGTTTCCTCCGGATCGGCCTGCACCTCGGCGACGCTGGAACCGAGCTACGTCCTGAAGGCGCTCGGCCTCGGTGACGACTTGGCGCACACGTCCATCCGTTTCGGGCTGGGCCGGTTCAATACGGAAGAAGAAGTGGACTACGTCGCAAAGAAAATGATCGACGTGGTGAATAAGCTCCGCGAACTGTCTCCGCTGTGGGAGATGTTCAAGGAAGGGATCGATCTCAGCAAGGTCCAGTGGACCGCGCACTAAACGAATTCAGAATCAGGAGAACAGAACATGGCTTACTCTGACAAGGTTGTCGATCACTACAACAATCCGCGCAACGTCGGATCGCTCGATAAGTCGCGCAGCGACGTCGGAACCGGCATGGTGGGCGCTCCCGAATGCGGCGACGTGATGAAGCTCCAGATTCAGGTGAACACCGACACGGGGATCATCGAAGACGCCAAGTTCAAGACATTCGGTTGTGGCAGCGCGATCGCCAGTTCCTCGCTCGCCACCGAGTGGTTGAAGGGCAAGACGGTGGACGAGGCGCTGGACATCAAGAACACCGATATTGTCAACGAACTCGCCCTGCCGCCGGTGAAGATTCACTGTTCGGTCCTGGCGGAAGATGCAATCAAGGCCGCCATTAACGACTACAAGACCAAGCAGGGAGCACCTGCCGCGGCCGAAACGGTGACCCACTAATGACGGCGACGGAAACAACGCCCGCGATCGACGTGACGCCGAAGGCAGTTGCGAAGATCCGGCAGGCGTTTGAAAAACAGGGCGTTACTGGAGGGCTCCGCCTGGGCGTGCTCGGCGGCGGTTGTTCCGGACTGAGCTACCAGTTCAAGTTCGACACCAAGCCGCGGGCCAATGACCATGTTTTCGACTTTGACGGCGTCCATGTCTGGGTGGACCCGAAAAGCATGAACTTCCTGAACGGCATGACGCTGGATTACCGGGAGTCAATCATGCAGTCGGGCTTTGAGTTCGTCAATCCCAACGCGCAGAAGTCCTGTGGTTGCGGGACGTCCTTCTCGGCGTGACATGCTGACGGGACCTCCGCCCACGGATTACTTCGCAATCTTCGGCATTAATCGGAATCTGGCGCTGGATGTCGAGGACCTCCAGCGCCGTTTCTATGCCTCCAGCCGGGACTGGCATCCGGACCGTCATGCGCGCGCCGGGGCCGAACAACGGAAATGGGCCGAGGAGGCTTCGGCAACGCTCAATGATGCCTGGCGCGTGCTGCGGGACCCGGTGGCGCGGGCTGAGTATGTGCTGAAGGCCGAGGGCTTCGACATCGGCGAGCAGCGGGGACGCGACGTGCCGCCGGAGTTGCTGGAAGAGGTGTTCGAGTTGAACATGGCGCTGGAGGAGGCCCGCGAGGGAGACGCCGGCGCCAAGGTGCAGGTGGGTGCCGCGTTGGAGAAGTTTGAAAGAATGCTCTCGGCGATCGATGCGGAACGGGATGGGCTTTTCACTGCGTATGACAACGCCCGGAGCCGCGACACTCTAACACAGCTGCGAGCATTGCTGAACAGGCGAAAATATTTACAGAACCTGGTGCGCGATGCGCGCGCCGCGTTGGCTTAACTCAAACTCATGTCACTTTTTCAAATCGATTTCGGCCACGAAGACAGACCGCACCGGGTCGTCGGGATCGATCTCGGTACAACCAATTCGCTGGTCGCGTTCATGGACCTTACAGCTCCAAAGGTGATCCCGGGGCCGGGTGGCAGTCCGATTGTGCCCAGCGTGGTTTCCATCCCTGAACAAGGCGAGCCGATCGTGGGCGCCGAGGCGCTTGAGCGGCTGCTGACGCATCCGGACCGGACCATCTATTCCGTGAAACGGCTGATGGGCCGCGGCGTTGCGGACGTGCAGGAGGAGTTGCAACTCTTCCCGTTTCATATCGCGCAGGGCTCGGAATCGGTGATTCAACTCGAACTTGGCGGCAAACGCTTCACGCCGCCCGGCATCAGCGCGCACGTTCTGCGGCAGTTGAAGAAGAACGCCGAAGCCTACCTGGGCGAACCGGTGGACCACGCTGTCATCACGGTGCCGGCCTATTTCAACGATGCGCAGCGGCAGGCAACGAAGGACGCCGGACGGATCGCGGGGCTGCAGGTAATGCGGCTCGTCAATGAGCCAACCGCCGCGGCGCTGGCCTACGGATTGGATAAGCGCGAGAACGGGATCGTCGCCGTGTACGACCTAGGCGGGGGCACGTTTGATATCTCGATTCTGAAGCTGCACGACGGCATCTTCGAAGTGCTCGCCACCAACGGCGACACGCACCTGGGCGGGGACGATCTCGACAATCTGCTGCTTCGTGTGGCGCTGGAGGACATCGCTAGCGAGTGGGGCGCCGACCTGTCCGGCGACCAGAGCGCGGTGCAGTTGCTGCGCCGGGCCGTCATCGACGCCAAGCACCAGTTGTCGACGCTGCCGTCGACGACGATCGCATTCCACTATCAAGGCCGGAGCTATCGGCGGGAGCTTCCGCGCGAGGTGTTTGAAAAGCTGATCACGCCGACGGTGGACCGGACGCTGGGTCCGTGCCGCCGTTGTATGGCGGACGCGGGGGTGACGCCGGAGCAGATCGATGAGGTCGTGCTGGTGGGCGGGTCGACACGGATTCCGCTGGTGCGGCAGGCGGTGCGCGCGCTGTTCAAGGCGGAGCCGCATACGGAGTTGAACCCCGACGAAGTGGTCGCACTTGGCGCCGCCGTGCAGGCGGGTATTCTGAGCGGGCATGTCTCCGACAAACTGCTGCTCGATGTGACGCCGCTAAGCATCGGAATCGAGACGATGGGCGGCGTGGTGTCTAAAATCATCCACCGCAATTCCACCATCCCGGCCAGCGCGTCGGAGACGTTCACGACGGCCGTCGACGGCCAGCGTAACGTGCTGATTCATGTCGTGCAGGGAGAACGCGAAATGGTGCGGGATTGCCGCAGCCTAGCGCGATTCGACCTGAAGGACATCGACCCGTTGCCGGCTGGAATGGCCAAAATCGAAGTGCGGTTCCTGATCGACGCCAATGGGATTCTGAACGTCACGGCCAAGGATCTGCGCAGCGGCAAGGAACAGACCGTCGAGGTAAAGCCGAGCTATGGGCTTACCGACGAGCAGGTGGAGGCGATGATTCTGGAGTCATTCGCCAAGGCCGAGGAAGACTTCAACGAGCGGCAGGTGCGCGAGGCGCGCGTTGAGGCCGACCGCATCTTGAACGCCGTGGACAAAGCCAAGGGCGACGACGCCTACATGGAGTTGACGGACGAGGAACGCGCCGCAGTAGACAAGAGCATTGCCGAACTGCTTCTGGCCTACCACGGTGAAAATCACCATCTGATTCTGGACAAGATGGAAGCGCTGAACCAGGCGACGATGAAGCTGGCGGAGTTGATGATGAACACCGCCGTGCGCGGGGCGCTGAAAGGAACCAAGATCGACTGATGAAAAAGCTCACATGGCTCGACGCCGAGGACATCGGCCTTTCCCTTTACGAAGCACACCCGGATGTGGATCCGCTGACGGTGCGGTTCACCGATATGCGGCAGTGGGTGCTGGAACTGGATGACTTCGAAGACGACCCCGCGAAATCGAACGAAGGGAAACTCGAAGCCATCCAGATGGCCTGGTACGAGGAGTGGAAGGACAACCAGTAGGCGGCGTGGCTACCGGGCAGCCGCCATTGCTTTTGGCGATTCGCTTTCGCTCTCGCTGGCGAGAGCGGGGTAGACGACGCCCGCGATTGCCGCGCCGACGATAGGGGCAATCCAGAACAACCAGAGTTGTTCGATCGCCCAGCCACCGACGAAGACGGCCGGGCCTGTGCTGCGCGCCGGATTCACGCTGAGGTTGGTTACGGGAATGCCGATGAGGTGGATGAGGGTCAGGCAGAGGCCGATGGCAACTGGCGCCATGCCAGATGGGGCGCGCTTGTCGGTGGAGCCGAGGATCACCATCAGGAAAAAGAACGTCAACACGACTTCTGCGGTGAGGCACGCCAACAGCGAGTAGGCGCCGGGCGAGTGGTCAGCGAAACCGTTACTGGCGAAACCGACCGCCAGGCTGAAGCCGCTTTTGCCGCTGGCGATGATATACAGCACGCCCGCGCCCGCGATGGCGCCGGCCACCTGGCCAGCCATGTAGGGGAGCATCTCCCCGGCCGGGAAACGCTTGCCGACAACGAGGCCGACGGTAACCGCCGGATTGAGGTGACAGCCTGAAATGTGTCCGATGGCGCAGGCCATCGTCAGGACAGTAAGACCGAAGGCGAGCGACACGCCCAGAAGCCCGATACCGACATCGGGAAAAGCCGCGGCCAGAACGGCGCTGCCGCAGCCTCCAAAAACAAGCCAGAACGTACCGAAAAATTCAGCCATTACACGTTTTGAAACGGACATAGTGATTTCCTTTGCCTGCCTTGACTTCACACCGCGGATGCGGCATCGCGGATAGTATATAAGAGCCCGGAGAAATATCTGAGAAGAGAGTGTACTTATGCGTCCCCTCAATGATCCGAACTGCAAAATCGGTCTGGCCCTTTCCGGCGGCGGCTTTCGAGCGTCGCTGTTCCATCTCGGCGCGCTTCGACGGCTGAATGAGGCGGGTCTGCTCAGCCGCGTCAGCGTCATCAGTTCGGTGTCGGGCGGATCGATTATCGCAGGCCTGCTGGCCGTGAGATGGGGAAACCTCACCGTCGATCCGGCTACCGGCAGGTTCCTGAACTTCGAGGCCGAAGTGGAAAAGCCGATGACCCACTACTGCGGCGAGAACCTTCGCAACGCCGTCATCGTCGGCGACCGGCTGAATCCGCTCAACTGGCCCAAGCTGTTCCGCGATGATTTCTCGTTGACGAACATTCTGGCGCAGCACTACGACCGGGACCTGCTTAGCGGCGCCAAATTGGACGTGCTGCGGAAGGTGGAGGAGAGCGGCGGCCCACGGTTTGTCTTCTGTGCCACAAGCATGGATACCGGCGTGTTATTCCGGTTTGAAGCGAACCGCGTTGGAGATTGGATTCGCGGCTATATCCCACCGCCGGACTGGACCCTGGGCCTTGCGGTGGCCGCATCCAGCGCATTTCCCATCGCGTTTCCCCCGCTGGAGTTGACGTTTCCGGACGTGGAGTGGAAGAACGGTGATTGCCCGGACGCTGGCCTGCTGCAGACGCTTCGCACCCGCGCGGCGCTCACCGACGGCGGCGTGTACGACAACCTCGGACTGGAACCCGTGTGGAAGCCGCAATCTGGCTTCGACGTCGTGTTCTGCTCCGACGGCGGCGCGCCTTTCACCATCACGGCCAATCCGGACGGCGCACTGATCGCCCGCCTGAAACGCGCAAACGACGTCATTGACCGCGCCAACCGTGCCCAGCGCAAGCAGCGGCTGATCGACAATTTCCAGCAGGATCCCGCGCCCTATGCCGGATCCTACTGGGGCATCGGCACCGACATCGACAACTATCCACTCACCCCGAAGGCCGAGGGGTATCGCGGTTCACTTCTGGAGCGCATCGCATCGATCCGTACCGACCTGAACGTCTTTACTCCGGTGGAGCAGGGCGTATTGCGGAACCACGGCTGGCTGCTCACTGGAGCGGCGTTGGCCTCGCACCTGCAGGTAAAGCCGGATGTGGCGCTGGCCCCGGAACCGGACCTGTTGAACCCATTGACGGCCGCAGCCCAACTGCCCGACTGAAGCGAAGCGGGCTCACGGCGTCCGGAGCAACCAGACTTCGGACACCTGGGCCCCTCGCAACCTTCCGCTCGGTGGTTCCTCGCGGTCCCATTCGAGCAGTAGTTCCCCTCCCCGCGTGGCCTTTAGAGGAATCGGGAACTCAACCGGACGCACGGGCATCGGCTTCGGCAGATAGGGATGGACCACTTGTCCATTGGCCCGCAGCCGGATGCCCTGCTGCGGGAGCACATCCTCACCACCGTAGACAACCCGAACCTTATAAGCCGCGGCCTGATCCAGCCCGGTATAACGCATCCGCACCGGACGGCCCCGCCAGGAATTGGCATGGCTCTTCCATGCCAGTGGACCGGGCCGGATCTCCCAGAATCCCTGTTGGTGGAGGCCTCCATCGGGGACGAAGTGTGGCTGCCGCGACGGGTTGCCGAGGTCATCGTAGAAGCCGCCAGGGCCGGGGTCCTCGCGGTCGAGTAGCGCGAGGATCGCCGTCCGCCGGGCCTGTTCATCCGGCAGCGCGCGGACGGCGCGGAACTGTTCGAGCAGCCATTCCCGGTTGTTAAGCGGCGTGTCGACTCGGTCCAGGGTGACGCCGCGCTCCCAGCCGGAACCCCCATAGGTGGCCACGCTCAACTGCATCCCGATGCTTTGAAAGAGGCCCTCGGCGAGTGCGAAGAGTCGCGCCCGGAGATCCGTGGCAATTGGCTTCGTTTCGGCTCGCAGCAGTAT
>CAZWDD010000002.1:0-4816 GCA_964632345.1 uncultured Solibacteraceae bacterium
ACCGTTGCCGGCGCGGTATAAAGCCCCGCCGCCGACATCGATCCCACAACCGGAGCCAGACTCCAGATCACGCCCGTATTCGTCGTCCCCGATACCGTCGAGGACAATTGCAGCGTCCCGCCCGCCGCCACCGTCGCTGTCGTCGGCGCTACACTCACTGTCACCGCCGGCATCACCAGCAGCGACGCGGACGCCTTCTTCGTCCCATCGGCCAGGCTCGTCGCCGTTGCCGTCACCGCCGTCATCGCATTCACGCTCGACGGCGCCGCATAGAGCCCCGTCGACGAAATCACCCCGATCGCCGGGCTCAGGCTCCACGTCACTCCCGTATTCGTCGTCCCGGTCACACTCGCGCTAAGCTGCAGCTTCGCCCCCGCCGTCACCAGCGCCGATGTCGGCGCAACCATCACATTCACGCCCGCCGGCGTCGGATTCACCGTAATCGCCGCCGTTCCAAACTGCGTCGTGTCTGCAACGCTCGTCGCAATCAACGTCACGTTCGTCGCCGCCGCAACGCTCGCCGGCGCCCGGTACAGCCCGCTCGCCGTCACCGTCCCGAAATTCGGGGAGATCGTCCACAGAACACTTTTATTCCCCGTATTCGTCACCGTCGCTGACGCCTGCAGGCTCTGTCCCGCAATGATCGACGCGACCGAAGGATTCACCTTCACCGTGATCGGAACCGTTCGCCGGTTGGCCGGCGGCTCCGAAGTCTGCCCGAAACACACCGGAAACAGGAATGAAAACAAAGAAACCCGGACAAGAGAACTATGAAGACTGCGCTTTATGTTGAACACGAACTACCTCACTGCAAAAAATTTCGATCTACTGTCTAGATCGGCGGGCGCAGAAGTACCAGCATCCGGCAAGCACACGGATCCCGATCGCACATCTGCGCATTTCCTGACCGGAAAGTGCTTAGCCCGGCCTAGGAGTACACTTAAATTCCGGCATCAATCAGGGATGCCCTTCGTTTCCGCTGCCTGGCGGCGGGGACACGATTCGCCTTGGAACTCCGAGACGAGTTCCTGGCTCCATGGGGGAGGATCGGCGGGTTTCCATCAGAATCCGCCAACCATGCACGCCGGTGGCCATTCCAACCGGCCTTTTTCTTTTCAAAGAGTTCGCGGCTGGAACCCCTCTTCCCGGCCGCTCGCCTGGCAAAAACTTCCTAGTACCAGAGCCCCAAATTTACACGGATCGCTTGCGCCGCGCGAACCAGGCCGCGCTTAGTCCTAGGACGGACAGAACCATCGTGGACGGTTCCGGAATGTCCTCGGGTGCGGCGGCAGCGGAAAACGTTGCGCCATCGAGCTCGAAGGCATGCTCCAGGTTCGTCGACGTCCACGCCCCGCCCGGCAGCATCTGCTGCATGCCGCGGAGCGTCGCGTTGTTGGCGGCGGTCTGCCAGTAGAAGTACTCCGGATCGGTCGACGTCAGCGGCCCGTTATGCACGCCAAACCAGTACGTTCCCGCCTCCAGGCCGAGGCCCGGCAGGCTGAAATACAGTTCCATCGCGGTTCCATCGCAGCAATTTGGCGCTCCGGCGCTCACCAGCGGCGTCGCTTCGCCGAAGTGGAGCAACGAACCCGGCTGGCCGCCATCACTGCTGTAGATCTGCCAGGAGATCGTCCCCAGAAAGCCGCTACCGATGTCTTCAAAGGCAAACCCCCAGATGCGAGCCCCAGTCAACGTCGTGTATCCATCCAGCTGAAAATCCTCTGCTTGAATGTACGACGTCATTTCGTTTCCGGAGGCGTTCGTGGGCGCTCCATTCATCACAATCGGGGCGGCGTGCGCTACAGCCAGGGAGAGCACCGCTACCATCATCAATCGTGCCATCAACATCACTACACCTCGATCCTCGAGCAAATTAAACTGCTTGCGACCACCAGAATTTCATGGCCTCACTCTTCGATCGGGTCATCCTGCCCCACCACACATTCGGGATAACGCTTAGACCGCTTTAGGAATAAACCTTATCCGTTTCACTGGTCCCTGACTGTACATCTCACCTTCCACATGGAATATGAACCTCTATACAGGAGGTCCGGTACAGACAGGTAATTCTCAGCGGTCAAGGCAATTTGATACGTCGAAGAAGAGCCTAAGCGGTTGGCTTATGCCTTCCTGTGGAGTTGGATTTCAGATTCTCCCTCTACGCCATTTTACGCATTTTCGCGAAGCGGGCCGGGTTGCCGGCATGGATTTCGAGCGGGGGAATGTCCTTAACGGCGACGCCGCCGATGGCGAGGATGGCGCCGGCACCGATCGAGACGCCGGGAGCGACGGTGGACCGGGCGCCGACCCAGGCGCCGGGTCCGATCTGTATGGGCTTGACGATGAGGCCGAAGGCGGGATCGGCCCAGTCGTGGTTGCCGGTACAGAGATAGACGCCCTGGGAGACGCAGGCGTGCGCCCCGATGGCGACCTGGTCGAGGTTATCGATCCAGGCATCCTCGCCGATCCAGGCATGATCGCCGACGGCGAGCCGCCACGGATACTTGACGCGGACGCCGGGCTTGATGACGACGCCGGCGCCGATGCGGGCGCCGAACAGGCGAAGCAGGGCACAGCGAACGCCGGACAGCGGCATCCAGGAGGCACGCAATATAGGGAGCCCGCAGAAGAACCAGAGGGCACAGACGAGCCCGGACCGGCCGGGCCGGTACCAGCCATTATCGAAACGGTCGAGCGCCACCGGGGATTCAGCCACCGATCATCTCCACGAGAGCGGCGGCCGATCCGTCGCGCACCCAGGGGTCGAGCTGCGCGACATCCTTCAACTGCTGGCCGCGCTGGCGCGGCACATGGACATAGCCGCAGGAGAGGCCGTCGAGAGCGGTCATATCGCCCCACAACCGTTCAAACTGGGCGACGGGGAAGACGTCCTCCTGGCCGCGGCCCCAGCGCTTCTTCACCTCCTTGATAGTGATGTAGCTGGGCATGCGCTGGGCCATGCGGCGAACGGCGGACTGGACGCGGTCCGAGTCGCTGAGATCGGTGCGGCGGAGGCCGAAGACCTGCAGCATGGCGTCGATGGTAATCCAGTAGCTGCCGGTGTTGTAGAAGCGCAGGCCGAATTCGAGACGTTCGTCGGGGAGGGACAGCCCTTCGACCAAGCGCGGGCGGCCATTGACGAGGGCGAGTCCGCCGCCGTGGTCGTCGTACTGGCGATCGATGACTTCGACGGTCATGGCGGCGCCGCCGGCGATGTGATGGCCGAGCAGTTCGTCCGAGACGCCGGCACCGAGCGTATCGATGTTGTGCAGGAAGAGGTACTCGAGCGCGGGATTTTCTTCGAGCAGGTGGCGCAACATGCCGTTGCGAAGCAGGTTGGGGAGTTCGTACCAGTGGCCGACGGGGTGGACGCACTGGGAGGGCAGGTTTTCGACGTAATCGCTGGCCTCGCCCATCTGGCGGACCCATTGGAGGAGGCTGGCGCGGCCGCTCTCGCGCACCTTCTGCTTCTGTGCATCGAGTTGCTGCTGGGGCAACACCTCCCAGAGATAGCGCAGGTCGGCAACGGTGGGAATGAGGCGGAGGCCGATGCTGCGGCCGGGGGAGACGCGTGCGCCGGTGGCGGCGATGGGCGCGTAGGTGAGATAGCTGGTGGTGACGACGTGGGGAACGGCGGAGCGCTCGGCCTTGCGGCGCTGCAGGTCGAGGAAGCTCCAGTAACGCGCGCCGATGCGGTGGAAAGGATGGAGTGCCTTGACGACGCCGGCGCCCTTGGTCCAGCGGCTGCCGACGCCGCCGGCCATGGTGACGACGGCGAGGCGGCCGGCGGCAATGGCGTCACGGCCGGAACGGGCGTGGGCGGGGCCGGCGAGCGAGACGTGTTCGGGACGGACATCCTCAATGACGGCGTTGGCCGGAAGGCGGTTCTGCGCGAGGCCGACGCGGCCGGTACGGTAGTCGGCGCGTAACTGCTCATGGGCAACGGCATCGAAGCCGTTGGCGTCGAGGAGGGCGCGGAGGCCGGATTCGGGCGTGTCAGCGGAGGCGGCCTCGCGCGGGATCATCCGCTCCAGGAGAGCGTCGGTCTGATCGCGGTGGGCGCGGGCGAAGCGGGTCAACTCCGCGCGCCGTTCGGCGGAGAGCAGGCGGGTCTCCTTGCGGAGTTCCTGCGGCGCGCGGAGGAGATAGTAGGGCACGCTCATGAGGGCGTCGTCGCCGGTGTGGAGGGCGGCGACGGTGCCATTTTCGTTGACCTGAAAATCGTAGACCACCGGTTCGACACCGAATGGGAAGCTGGACTCCATGGCGCGTTTGGCGTTGCGCAGGATATCGGGCATGCGTTCGAGAGCGAGGGGTTTGGCGGCGGGATCGAAGACGAAGCCCATGCCGCCGCCGCTCATGCCGCCGAGCATCCAGAAGCCCCAGAAACGGTCGTCGAACTGGCGGCGGCACTCGGCGATGAGCGCATCGGTATAGGCGTTTCCCGCCCAGGGAATGATGGTCTGAATGGGGCCGTCGAAATTGGCCTGCGTGAGCGAGGCGAGGCGGCGAATATCCCCCGCGTGGAGGGCGGCGGCGAGTTCGTCAAGGAGGCGGATGGCCTGCTGGCGGCCCTGCCATTCGAGTCCGCTGCGCAGCAGGTAGCGCTCGGTGCACATCTCGAGAATGGGGCCGACATCCTGGCTCATGCCGCCGTGGACGAGGACGAGAGAGTTTTCGAGGCTGCGGCGGGCCTCGGCGGGAATATCGGCGAGCAGATGATGGCGGGGCAGGAGGCGGCCGCGGCTGACGCCGAATTCGGGATCGCCGGGGAGGGCCTCCTCGGCGGAGATGAGCTTGATGCCGGGCCAGACGC
>CAZWDD010000002.1:4826-56779 GCA_964632345.1 uncultured Solibacteraceae bacterium
GAGTCCTGCCAGCCGCCACCGCTGCCGCCGAGCCACTCGCCAAGGATGGCGCGGGCGGCCACGATGCGGCGGTCGGGCTCAGCAAGGGGTCCGGTGAGGGAGCGGATCTGGCGGGTGGCCCGCATACAGAGCGAGATGAGACAGGCGAGCAGGTTGGTACTGACGGCGAAGCGGCTGCCCTTGGGAATATCGTTGACCTGGCTGACGATCTCGATGCCTGCGCCGGGGCGGCCGGTCAACTTCTCCAACAGCGCGGGGAGCGACTGGCCGCTGCCCTCCATGCCGCCGGGGACGAGGCCGCTGGCGATGACGGCCGCTTTCAGGAGCCCGAGGTAGTCGCGGGCGAAATCGAAGAGCTCTTCGAGGGATGCGACGCTGGCTTCGGCGCCAAGGTCGACACTGACGAGGCGGAGGACGGGTTCATCGATGACGCGGAGGAAGCCTTCGACGGGGGGGCGGGGGGCCGCATTGGAGCCGCGGACGGCGAGATCGACGGAAATGTTGATAACGCGGGCGCCTTCGGGGTAATCCATTGCGAGGAAGAAGATGTCACTCCAGGCGCTATGGGTGAGATCCATGCGGACGGGAGTGGTCTCATGGAGAACGGCGAAGGGATTGGAGACGGTAAGTTCGGGGGCGAGCCGGAGAGGATAGTCGGCGAGGTGTCCGGTGCGGAACATCCAACGGTTGCCGGGAAACTGGCGGACGCTGGCGCGGACCTGATCGGCGAGCGTCTGGAAGGCGAGGCCGCGGTAGGCGTTGGCGAGGGCGCTGCTGAGGGCGGGGCTGGCGCCATGGGCCGATTGGGCAGCGAGGAGCTCGGTGACCGCCTGTTCGAAGCGGCGGGCGCGGATATGCTCAATGGCGGAGTAGGGGATGAGTTCGTGGCCGGGGGCGAGGAGAGCAATGTGGAAGCGATGCAGGGTGGAGAGAAAGACGAGGGCGCGGACGCGGTCATAGAGATTCGCGGCTTCGCGGCGGAAGTGATCGAGCCGGGCGGCCTCGGCGAGGAGTTCGGCGGCGGACCGGCCCGCGGGCCACTGCTCGAAGGGGAGGTCGCGAACGGCGGGGTCCGGGCTGGTGATCCGGTCAAGCAGGGTCATCGGGCGGCGAGCTCCAGCATCATGGCGAGGATCTCCTCGCGGTCGGGACCGCGGAGGCCGAGGGCGAGTTGCGCCTGCAGGAGCCCGTACTTGGACCCGATATCAAAGCGGCGGCCGGCGAGGATGGCGGCCAGGTACCGTTCGCGGCGGGCGAGGATCTGGAGCGCGTGGGAGAACGAACCCGTCCCGCCGGAGGCATCGACCTGCTCCTGCAGAATGGACATAATGCCGGGGGTAAACAGATGGATGCCGAAGAAACAGAGGTAGTGGCCCTGGCGAAGGCCGGGGGAGGCCAACAACTGTTCGGCTTCGGTGGGAGTGGGTTTTTCGAGGACGGTTTCGACCTGGTAGAGTCCGCCGCCAAGCGCAGGACCGCCGACGGCGCCGAAGTACGGCAGCAGGCCTTCGCGGGTGGGGGTTACGGCACTGACGCTGCAGCCTTCGGCGGCATGGAGCGAGACGAGCCGGGCGGCGAGTTCGCGGGCCTCGCCGTGATCGGCGAGATAGAAGTGATCCCCGACGAGGTGGAGGAAGGGGCTATCGCCGGTGAACTGGCGCGCCTGGAAGATGGCGTCGGCGTAGCCGCGGGGAGCGGGCTGCTCGATGAGGGTGATGCGGCGGCCGGAGCCGGCGAAGAGCTTTTCAAAGGCCGGGGCTTCGCCGCTGGCGACGACGACGCCGATCTGGTCGACGGCATCGCCGAGCAGGTCGAGCAGGAACTCGCCGATGGTTGGCCGCCGGTTCTCGGCGGTTGCGAGGGTCTGGTGAAGGAGATGCTGCTGACCCGGCCCGGCCGCCGTGATCACTGCCTTAAGTTTCATATTGCCTGCCATTATCGATGCGCCTGGAACCGCCGGAGAGGGCGGGATTCCCTACTGGCCGGGCTCCAGCCACAGCCAGGGGTTCTCCACTCTATCGGCATTCGCCGCTCAAACTAATAGATCCGCCTGGAGGGCGCTCCACTATAGGGGTACATTTCTGTGTACCACCAACGGGGGCCGGGCTGCAGAGGGGGGACACTGCTGCAGCAAAACGGCGGGAAGCCTCGCTACAGTAGAGCTTAGGAGAATTGGATGATGAGATTCTTGCATAGCATGGCGGCCGTTGCCCTGACCGTGGCAGCGGGCTGGGCGCAGACCAATGTGGGCACGAAGCAGGCGGAGGCGACGCTGCCGTTCAATGTCACGACCGTGTCGCATTTCTCACTGCCGTGGCGGATTGCGTTTCTGCCGGACGGGCGGATGCTGATTACCGAGAAGATCGGGCCGATCTGGCTGGTATCGGCGCAGGGAGAAAAGATCGCGCCGCTGGGCGGGACGCCGCCGGTGTACTGGCAGGGGCAGAACGGGATGCTGGGGATTTTTGTGTCGCCGCATTTCGCGACCGATGAACGGGTGTACCTGACCTACATCGAGCCGGGCGAGTATGGCGGAAGCCAGGTGCTGGCGCGGGCGAAGCTGAACGCGGGGCGTTCGCCGCGGCTGCAGGATTTCGAAGTGATCTGGCGGCAGATGCCGCGGGGCAAGGGCGGACAGGCGGGCGGCCAGATTGCGTTCGCGCCGGACGGGAAGTCCCTGTTCATGAGCGTGGGCGACCGGCAGCGGATGACGCCGGCGCAGGATCCGGACCAGCCGGTGGGCAAGGTGGTGCATCTGACGCTGGACGGCAAGCCGGCCCCGGACAACCCGAACTATGGAAAGACGGGCGCTTCGACGATTTCGCTGATCGATCCGCCGCGGGACACGGAGCTGGCGAAGACGGCCAAGCCGGTGAGCACCTACACGTTCCCGGGGCCGAACCTGACGCCATCGGAGACCTGGGCGAGCGGGTTCCGCGCGCCGTACGGGCTGGCGTTTTCGCCGGCCGGAGAGCTGTGGGAGGTGGAGCACGGCCCGCGCGGGGGCGACGAGTTGAACCTGGTGCAGAAGGGCAAGAACTACGGGTGGCCGCTGGTATCGTTCGGCATGAACTACAACGAGGTGCCGATTCCGAGCCACGACTCGCGGCCTGAGTTCACCAAGCCGGTGCTGTACTGGACGCCGGTGATCGCGCCGGGGAACCTGATGTTCTATCGCGGGAAGAAGGCGTTTCCGCAGTGGGACGGCAACGGGTTCATCAGCGGGATGGGGAGCCATACGCTGAACCGGATCATCTTCGACGGCAAGGGCGGCGCGAAGGCGGCCGAGCGGTGGGACCTGGGCAAGCGGCTGCGCGATGTGGCGCAGGCGCCGGACGGGACGCTGTGGCTGCTGGAGGACGCGAACCCCGGCGCGCTGATTCATGTGACGCCGAAGTAGGATTGCCGGCAGTAGAAGCAGGTTGAAGGGCGCCGTTCGCGGCGCCCTTACTTTTTGGCCGGCGGCGCTTCCTCGACGAGGAGGACGCGATTTGCCGGGACGTCGCTGACGCGGCTGACGGCGCCGCTGGGCCAGCGCACCTCGACTTCAGCCACGCGGGACTCCGGGCCGAGGCCGAAGTGGAGCTGGCGGCTGCTGGAGGACAGGAACCCGACGCTGGGGTTGACCCAGTCATACAGGGTCCGGCCGCCGGGGGTGGTGACCTTCACGCGCGCGCCGATGCCGTCGCGGTTCGACGCGGCGCCGCGCAGCAGTACGCCGAGCCAGCCGGGGTTGCCGGGGACGCCGCCATTCAAGAGAATTGCAGGCTTCCTGCCGAGGGAGGTGACGACGATATCGAGGAAGCCATCGCCGTTGAGATCGGCGAAGGCAGCGCCGCGCTGGAAGCCGCGCCGGGCGAAGTGGTCTCCGGCCTGTTTGGAGACATCGGCGAAACGGCGGCCGCCGCGGTTTTCGAACAGTGTATCCGTCTGTTCGGCGTTGTCGCGCAGAGAGTCGACGTCGCCGTTGGCGGAGTAGAGATCTTTCCAGCCGTCGTTATTGAAATCGATGAAGCCGGCGCTCCAGCCGGAGTAGGGGGACGAGAGGGGAGCGAGTCCGGCGGCGGGCGTGACGTAGCGGAACGACTTTCCGCCGAGGTTGCGGAAGAGTCCCCAGATCTGGGTGGTGAGGTTGTTGTAGAAGATATCGGGCCAGCCGTCGTTGTCGTAATCGCGGGCGTCGGCGCCCATGGCGGAGACGGTGGCTGCGTCGTCGTTGTAGGCCACGCCCATGGCGAGGCCGCGCTCGGCGAACGTGCCGTTGCCGAGGTTCCGGTAGAGGAAGTTCGGCTCGGTGTCGTTGGCGATGAAGATATCCGGCCAGCCGTCGCCGTTGAAGTCGGCGACGGCGACGCCCATGCCCTTGCCGAGCGCGCGGCCGAAGCCGGCCGCATCGGTGACGTCCTGAAACTTGCCGCCGCCGAGGTTGCGGTAGAGACGATGGGGAACGGCGGGGTATGTCTTGGGGTGGCAGTAGAAATCGACGCCGTCCTCGCGGATGCAGCGGCGGTCGGTATCGACGGTCCAGGTGGTGTAGTTGGAGACGACGAGGTCGAGCCGGCCGTCGCGATCGTAATCGACCCAGGCGCCCTGCACGCTGAGGGTGCCGGGGGGTTTTGGGGCGAGGCCGGATTGGGTCGAGACATCGCGGAAGGTACCGTCGCCGTTGTTGCGGTAGAGGGTGTTGGGGCCGGCGTTGGCGACGAAGAGGTCGGTCCAGCCGTCGTTATCGAAATCGGCGGCGGCGGCGCCGAGGCTGTAGCCGAGCGACTCGCCGCCGAGCCCGGCCTGGCGGGTGACATCCTCAAACTTTCCATCGCCGAGATTGCGCAGGAGGGCGTTGTGGTGGGAGGCATCGGGGCGGAGCAGATCGGGGAACGACGCGCCGTTGGTGAAGAAGAGGTCGGGGCGGCCGTCGTTATCGAAGTCGAGGACGGCGACGCCGCCGCAGAGGGGCTGGGGGAAGTACTTGCGTTTGCCGTCGTAGCCGTTCTGGGTGCGATAGGCGAAGTCGCTGCGGGACGCGACGTCTTGGAAGCGGGGGACCTGGGCGCAGAGGACGCAGAGCAGCGCGGCGGCGGCTATTGCTTTCGACATGTTCCGAATAGCCAATCTCGAAATACGGTACACGACCCGGGGGCGTCGCGGGCGCCGAGGGTTTCGGCGGTGCGGAATTTCGCCGCCGCCTCGGTACGGCGGCCCGCGTCGAGGAGCAGCATCCCGTGCGCGACCCAGGGGTGCGCCCACTCGGGCGAGGCTGCCTGCAGGCGGCGGAGTTGCGCCTCGGCCTGTGCGCGATCGCCCCGTAGCGCAAGGACCATGGCCTCGGCGAGGCGGAGTTCGCGGTTTGCCGGCGCGGCGGCCAACCCGCGGCGAAGGACGTCGAGCGACTCTTCGCTGCGTCCGTACCTGGCGAGGAGCAGGCCGGCCTCACGGGTGAGGTCCGGGCTGGCGGCGCCTGCGGCGAGAGCGTTTGCGACGGCCTGGGCGGCGGGGCCGGGCTGGCCGAGCGCATCGAGGGTGCGGGCGCGGGCCATCCAATAAGCGCCATCGCGCTGCTCGGTGGCGACGGCGTCCAACCCGGCGAGCGCGGCTGCGGCCGCGCCGGTGCGAAGGCGAGCGTTGGCAAGGGCGGCCGGCGGGCCGCTCCGCTCCAGAAAGGCCAGGGCCAGTCCGGGTTCGCCGGCGTCGAGCAAGGTTTGGCCGGCCTGGCTCCAGATCTCGCGGTCGGCATTCAACGAGAGCAGAGCGCGGTAGGCGCCGATGGCGTCGGCGGAGCGTCCATCGGCGAGCAGGAGGCCGGCGAGGTGGAGTTGGAGGACGGGGTCATCGGGGCGGGAGGCGGCCATGGAGCGGAAGCGGTCAATCTCCCTGGCGCGGCGGCCGGCGGGATCGAGAGTGGCGAGTTCGATCATGCCGGGTTCGCGGCGGGCATGGCGCTGGCGGGCGGGGCGGAGCTTGCGGTAGGCGGCGAGCCATTGTTCGCCCTCGGCTTCGCGGCCGAGTTCGGTGAGCGCGCGGCCGAGGTGGAGCGCCACTTCGGCATCGGCGGGCGCGAGGGCGGCGGCCTTGCGGAGAGCGGCCTCAGCTTCGTTGGGCTGGTCGAGGGCAAGGAGCGCGACGCCGAGTTGGTCGAGGGCGCGGATGTCATCCGGCACGACGCGCAGCGCCTGCCGCAGGTGAGGGATGGCTTCGGGGGTGCGGCCCATACGGTGCAGCAGCCAGGCGCGGGCGACGTGAGCGGGCGCGTGGCCGGGCTGGAGGACGACGGCCTGCTGCAGCGAGGCCAGTGCGCGATCCGGATCTTTTTCCCAGACCAGTTGGGCAAGGTAGAAGTGGCCGTCGGCGTCCTGCGGTTGGTTGGCGATGTGGCGTTCGAGTTCGAGTATGCCGGCTTGGCGGCCGCGCGGGGTGTGGGCGAGAGCGCGGGCGCGGTCGCGGCGGGCGGCAGCATCGGCCGGGGCGAGTTGCAGGTAGCGGTCGTAGGCGAGGACGGCGTCACCGAAGTAGCCGGCGTCCTCGGCGGCGCGGGCGAGGGCCAAGGCGATGGCGGGATCGCGCGGGGCCTGCGCCTGGGCGCGCGCGAGGAGGAAGACGGCCCTGGGGAAATCGCCGGCGGCGGCGTTGGCAAGACCGGCTTCGAGGGTTGCGGCGGGATGGTCCGGGCGGAGGCGGAGGGCGGCTTCGAGGGTGTTGCGCGCGGTTTTTGCGTCGCCGGCGCGGGCCTGCGCCTGGCCTAGCAGGAGGAGGATATCGGGGTCGCCCGGCAGCGCAGCGGCGAGGCGCTGCAGGCGGTCCCGCGCGGACGGGAAGTCGCGTGCCGCCATTTCCAAACGCGCTATCTGGATGCTGGCGTTAGGATGGTTCGGGTTGAGGCGCAGGAGGCGGGCGAAGTGGATGCGGGCCTTGTCCGGGTGCCCGCAGGCGAGATAGTGATTGCCGGCGTTGTTGAGCAACGCGGGGGAGGGCGAGGGGCGCGCGAGTGCGCGGAGGTAGATCTGTTCCGCCTCCGCGCACTGCCCTGCCTGGTCCAACTGCGCAGCCCTCCGAATTTCATCGGAAGGCTGCGCAAGGACCAGCGTGGCCAGACACAGCAGCAGACAGTGGAGCCTAGAACTCAACCCGCAACCCAAGCTGGGCGCGGCGTCCGAACGTGGCCGACAGCTGGTTGTTCGTTACGCCGAAGAGGCTGCTCAACACATTGGTGTTCGGGTTCGCCCACGTCATGTTGTTGGCAGCGTTGAAGACGTCCATGCGCATCTCGAAGCGGTACCTTTCGGTGATGGGCATGCGCTTGACGATGGACATGTCGAGGTTGAAGAGGCCGGGATTGGTGAGCCCCTCGTACTGCCAGGGGTTTTCGCGCGGGGTGAAGTTGGGCAGGCGCTGGAATGCCGCGGTGTTGAACCACTTGCCGGGCGTGGGGTTTTCAATGAGAGGGTCACCGGTGACGACGGCGCCGCCGAAGCGGGTAAAGAAGCCGGAGCGCCAGGTGAGCAGGCCGGTGAGGTCCCAACCGCCGACGGCGTAGTCGAGCACGCGGGGCATCTGGGAGCCGAAGGCGCGGCCGCGGCCGACGGGAAGCTCCCAGGTGGCGGCGGTGGTGATGCGGTGGCGCGGGCGGTCACTTTCCTGCCAGGTGAAGTTGCGCTCGTAGGCCGCGATGTCGTTAAAGAACACCTCGTCCTGCTGGCGGGCGAAGTTGTAGCCGAGCAGTACGGAGTAGCCGTTACCGAAGCGGCGGTTGAGGCGGAGCTGGAGGGACTGGTATTTCATCCGGCCGCCCTGGATGCCATCGATGACGTTGAGGTTTCCGTACTGCGGATACTGGCGCATGAGCGAGGTGAGTGCCACGGTGCGCTGGTAGCGGAGGGCGCCGGGGAACTTATCGACGGTGGAGAAGTTATAGAACGGGTTGGGGACGGCTTTGTTGGTGGCGTCCTTGTACTGATAGGCGACGCGGGGGTCCACCTGATTGACATTGAATCCGCCGACGAGCTGGCCGGTGAAGTTGAGGTAGTAGGTGACGTCGAGGAGGATGTTCTGCGGCAGCTGGCGCTGGAAGGAGAAGTTGATGCGGTCACTGTAGCTGCGGGGCCTGTTCTGGGCGACGAAGGAGAGCGAGTCGCCGAGAGAGGTGTAACGGCCGAGTGATTTTTCGTAGGCCGGCACGACGGGCTGCGAGGCCGGGAAGGGATCGCGGAGGCGTGCCGAGGGGATGCCGAGGACGGCCGGGTAGGCGCCGGTGACGTTCTTGAAGCCGACATAGTAGGTGTCAAAGACGTTGAAGGTGCCGCCGGTCCAGGGGGTGAGGTAGCGGCCATAGCCGACGCGGAACGAGGTGTTGTCATTGATGCGATACGCGATGCCGGCGCGAGGGGAGAAGCCGCCGCGGCCGGCGTCCCACTGGCCGCGGTTCTGCGCGTCGGCGAATTGGAATGCGCCGTTGAAGGTGGTGGGTCCCTGGTAGAAGCTTCTGAGCTCAGCGGGCATCTGCGGCGCGCCCGCCCCCTGCATTTCGGGGATGGGCGAGGTGAGATCGAGCGGGCGGGTGAGGCGGTTCTCGGGATCGGTGTAGGCGGTTTCGTACTCATACCGGAGGCCGAGGTTGACGGTGAGGTTGCGGGAGACCTTCCAATCGTCGTTGATGAACATGCCGTAGAACCGGTTCTGGCCCTGGGGCAGGATGGTGGTGGTCATGGAAGTGGAGCCGCTGTCCCAACTGTCGGCGCCGTTGCCGGCGGGTTGGATGGCGCCGAGCAGGAAGGTGGCGTAACCGTCGCCGGAGGTGCGGAGATCGGGATTGACGAAGGTGGCCGAGGTGGCGTCGGCCTGGAAGCCGAAGCCGGGGTTGTTGCTGACGATGAGGCTGGTGGTGCGGGTGCCGCGGGTGTCGGCGCCCATTTTCAGATAGTGCCTGCCCTGCTGGCGGGCGACTTTGACGCTGACGCTATCGGCGTTGGGGCGCTGGTCCCAGGTGCCGCCGCGGGGGCCCATGGAGGTCCAATACTCGCCGGTGCCGGTGCCCATGATCGACATGCGGGGCAGGAGTTCGGGAACGACCTTGTTGCCGAAGACGGTTTGATGGAAGTTGGAATTCGGCCAGTATTTGGCCCAGCAGCCTTCACAGGTGGAGGCGTAGCGGGAGGCGTCGATGAAGCTGTGGTAGGTGGCGTTGATGTTGACGACGGTGGCGGGGCCGACGGTCCAGACGGCGTCGCCGGAGATGGAGGTGGCGTCGCGCTGGCTGCCGCGGTCGTTGACGAAGAACTCCGAGCCGGTGGGGTTGGAGGTGGTGACGGGCGTCCAGAGTTTGCTGTAGCGGCCGTAGAAGCGGAGCTTGTCGCTGTGGATGTAATCGACGCGGTTGGAGAGGTTGTGATAGTCGTAGCGGATGGGGAGGGGGACGTAGTAGTTGTTGATGTTGTAGGGTCCCTGGCCGGGGCGGTTGGAGTTCCAGAGCCCGGCCATGTACTGCACGGCGATGGGGTCCTGTTGCGAGCGCGGGATGACGTTGCCGGGGAAGGGCATGCGGGTGACGGTGCGGCCGTCGGCGGAGGTTTCGGTGGTGAACGGGTCATAGATGGTGCGGAGGCCGCCGACGGCGTTCAGGGACCGGGAGAAGTCACCCTGGCGTTCGAGATCCGAAGGCACGGTGTTGATGAAGTCGTTGGGATCGGTTTTGCGCCACTGCTCATAGGAGAAGAAGTTGAAGAGCTTGTTCTTCTTGATGGGGTTGCCGAGGGTGCCGCCGCCCATGTGGATACGGCCGAGGTTGATGGTGCGGAAGACGCGGTTTTCGAGGGCGTTGGCCCAGGGATACTGGCCCTGGTAGAAGGTGTTGCCGTGCCAGGAGTTAGTGCCGGATTTCATGGTGAGGGTGATGGCGGAGCCAGAGGAGTGGCCGTATTCGGCGTCGACGGCGTTCTGCTGGACGGCGACTTCCTGGACGGAATCGGGCGAGGGCATGTAGCTGGTCTTGTAGCCGATGCCGATGGGGCTGCCGTCGATCTGGAGATCGTTGGAGTAGTCGCGGCCGCCGCCGATCTGCTGGCGGTTGCCGGACCAGGTGAAGTAGGGTTCGACTTCGCGGGCGGTGTCACTCTGGACGACGGCGGGGTCGAGACGAGCGAGCAGGAGGGGGTTGCGGGACATCTGGGGGAGGTTGGAGACGAGGGCCGCGTCGACGGTGGTTTCGAGCTTGGAGGTGTTGAACTGGACAGTGCTGGCCTGGTCGCTGACGGTGACGGCTTCGCGGACATCGCCGGGCCGCAGGACGGCGTCGACGGTGATATCGGCTCGCGATTGGAGGACGATTTTTTCCTGAATAAAGCGCTGGAAGCCGGCGAATTGGACGGTAACGGTGTAGGGGCCGGGAAGGACGAAATCAAACAGATAGCGTCCGGACTCATTGGTTTCCCGGACACTGGTAACACCGGTCTGGGTATTGGCGAGCGTAACAGTCGCGCCGACGATCGCGGATTGTGAGGTATCGGTTACGGAACCCTGCACGCGGCCCCGGTACTCCTGGCTCCACAAAGAAACGGCGGCCAGCCAGATCACGGCAAAAGATGCGGTTGATTTCACGGCAAGTCCTCCTAATGGCGGGGGAGTATATCACAGACGATTCCCCCGTCAAGGTTAGGATTTGCGAGTACTAAACGGTTTGGCTGGCGGAAGGCGGAAGTTTCGCTAGAGTGGTGGATATGCGCGTGATCTGGTTGATGGCCGTGGCGGCGGGGTTGATGGCGGAGGAGCACTGGCCGCAGTTCCGGGGGCCGGGGGCAGCGGGAGTGGCCGACGGGGCGGATTTCCCGGAGCGGTGGAGCGCGACGGAGAACGTGGCGTGGAAGAGGGAGATTCCGGGCGTGGGATGGTCGTCGCCGGTGGTGTGGGGGGACCGGGTATACCTGACGACGGTGGTTTCAACGGGGCCGTTGGAGCAACCGAAAAAGGGGCTGTATTTCGGGGGAAACCGGGGGAAAGTCAGCGATGTGCACCGGTACGTGGCGCTGGCGCTGGATGCGAAGACGGGGCGGATTGTGTGGGAGCGGGAGTTGTGGAAGGGCGTGCCGCCGGAGTCGCGGCACCTGAAGAACTCGTTCGCCTCCGAGACGCCGGCCACCGATGGGGAGCGGGTGTACTTTTACTTCGGGCAGATCGGGCTGTTTGCGCTGGACCGGGAGGGGAAGACGGTGTGGACGCTGCCGGCAAAGGCGGTGGAGACGCGGTATGGGTGGGGTACGGCGTCGTCGCCGGTCCTGCACAAGGGTCGGCTGTACGTGGTGAACGACAACGACACGGCCAGCTACCTGATGGCGATTGAGGCGAAGACGGGGAAGGTGATCTGGAAGGTGGACCGGGCGGGGGAGAAGTCGAATTGGTCGACGCCGTTTATCTGGGAGCATGACGGGAAGACGGAGATTGTGACGACGGGGACGGGGAAGAACCGGTCCTACGACCTGGACGGGAAGCTGATCTGGGAGTTCGGCGGGATGAGTTCGATTGTGATTCCGACGCCGCTGACGAAACACGGGCTGCTGTACCTGGCGTCGGGCTACGTGGGCGACGAGAACCGGCCGGTGTTCGCGGTGAAACCGGGGGCGAAGGGGACGCTGACGGACGCGCACATTGCGTGGAAGCTGCCGCAGGCGGGGCCGTACAATCCATCGCCGATTGTGTACGGCGACTACTACTACACGCTGCTGGACCGGGGCTTCCTGACGTGCCATGACGCGCGGACGGGGAAGGAGATTTACGGGAAGCAGCGGATTGATCCGGCGGCGGGGGCGTTCACGGCGTCGCCGTGGGCGGCGAACGGGAAGCTGTATCTGCTGAGCGAGGACGGGGACACGTATGTGGTGGAGGCGGGGCCGGCCTACAAGCTGGTGGGCAAGAACTCACTGGATGAGTTTGTGATGGCGACGCCGGCGATGGCGGGCGACAGCCTGTACATCCGGACGGCGACGAAGGTGTACCGGATTGCGAAGCGTTAGGGAACTGGAGACGCTGGAGTTCGGAGCGGCGCTGTGCGCGGTGAACCCGGCGGAGGTGGCGCGGCGGGACGGGGCGTTTTATGCGCGGCATCCGCTGTTCCCGGAGGCGCGGTGCGAGCGGGCGGTAGCGCTGGCGCGGGAGTTTTTCGCACTGCCAGAGGAGGAGAAGCAGGCGCTCTCGATGGCTGGGTCGGCGCATTTCCGCGGGTATAGCGAGATGCGCGGGGAGCGCGACTGGCGGGAACAGATCCATTTCGGGCGGGAGGAGGAGGCGGCGGCGGGGGAAGCGTACGACAGGCTGCGGGGGCCGAACCGGTGGCCGCGGGATGCGGAGTGGCGGGCGGAGTTACTGGCGCTGCTGGCGGACATGGATCAGGCGGCGCGGGACGTTCTGCAGCGGCTATGGTACGCGGGGGTGGACGAGCACGGCTATCAACTGCTGAAGCTGATCCGGTATCACGCGGCGGCGGAGGCGGCGCGGCCGGGCGTGGCGGCGCATGTAGACTTCAGCTGGATTACGCTGCTGCTGCAGGACGATACGGGCGGGCTGGAGATACGGACGCCGGAGGGAGAGTGGGTGGCGGCGCCGCGGCGGGCGGGGACGGTGCTGGTAACGCTGGGCGAGATACTGGAGTTCACGAGCGGGGGCGAGTTCCGGGCGACGCCGCACCGGGTGACGGCCGGGGCACGGGGGCGGATATCGATTCCGTACTTTCTGAACCCGGCGCTCGATACGGTGCTGGGGCCGGGGCGGTGGCGAACGGTGCCGAAGGCGGAGGGGGAGCATGTGCACCGGGTATTTGTGGAGGCGCCGGAGGGACCGATTGTGTTCGGGGAGGAGGAGTGGCGGCGGAAGGGGATGGGGGTGTGGTGCGGGGCGTGCTGTCAGCCGGGGGAGAGTTGAAATAGGCGGTCGGGATCGGCGTGGGGGGCGAAGACGGGTTTGCCGCGGTAGGTGAAGCGTTCGCGGGTTTCGTGCTCGGCCCAGGTGAGGGCGGCCTTGAGGGCGGTACGGACGACGTCGCCGCGGGAGGAGGAGGCGGGGATGTGCCATTTGCGGCCGGTGAATTCGGCGGGCTGGCCGGTGGCGGCGCAGGGGAGGGTGGAGGAGAGATGGAGCAGGAAGCCGTCGTCGAGGGGAGCGGCGTGGAAGCGGCAGGCGTCGAAGCGGATTTCGTCGAGAATCTGCTGGAGAGTGGCGAGAGTGAGGGTGGCGGCGCGGGAGTGGACGAGGGCGATGGCGTGGCGGATGGCGGCTTGGACCGTGGGGTGAACGGGGACGCGGTGGTGGCGGGCCATGGTGCGGAGGAAGAGGCGGCCGCGGTTGAGGTCGGCGGCTTCCGAGGGGGAGACGGCGTGGCCTTCGATGACGGCGCCGGGCGGGATGTCGGCGATGGCAAGCGCGAGGGGGCGGCCGGCGGCGAGATAGTAGGCGACTTCGGCGACGGTGGCGACGCCGCGGGTTTCGCCGTTGAGGACGAAGACGAGGACCTCGGCGGCGTCCTTGGCGAGCATTTCGGCGGCCTCCATGGCGGGGGTCCAGGCGCCGGGCGGGAGCTGGGGGTTGCAGTAGGAGATGCCAGCGGCTTCCAGCGCTGGGACGGCGACATCCTGGCGCCAGGTGGAGACGCCGCTGGCGCCGCCGAGGAAGACCTGACCAGAGAGGACTGACATAGCCTTACTGGCGCGAAACGGGGCGCGAGCGCCTCACCCCTTCTTCTGCTTGCGCTTCTTCTGCTGCTGTTGCTGCTGGGGCGGGAGCCAGCTTTGCCAGGGGACGACGAGGGAACGATCGGCCCAGGCCTGCCATTTCTGCGACATCATTTCGACGCGGGCGGTTTCGCGGGCGGCGAGGTTGTTGACCTCGGTACGGTCGGTATCGATGTCATAGAGTTCCCAGGGGCCGCCGTGTTTTTTGACGAGCTTCCACTTGCCCATGCGGATGGCCTGGTTGCCTTCGTGCTCCCAATAGATTGCCTCGTGTCCGGGGCGCTGGCGGCCCTCGAAGACGGGGCGGAGGCTCTTGCCTTCGAGAGGGGTGATGCGGTTGCCCTGGAAGGTGGCGGGATACTGCGCGCCGGCGAGATCGACGCAGGTGGCCATGATGTCGATGAGGTGGCCGGGCTGGGAGGTGAGGGCGTTGCGGCCCTTGACGCCGCGGGGCCAGTGGGCGATGAGGGGGCTGGAGATGCCGCCTTCGTGGACCCAGTGTTTGTAGAGGCGGAAGGGGGTATTGGAGGCGTGGGCCCATTCGGGGCCGTAGCTCTGGTAGGTGTCGGCCGCGCCGGGCATGACGGAGGCGTCGTTGCCGACCTGGACGGGGCGGCCGTCGCGGGTTTTGACGGGGCGGATGGAGGTATTGGGATTGTTGTCGTTGGCGTTGCGGGGGGCCATGCCTTCGGCGCAGCCGCCGTTATCGGCGAGGAAGAGAATGAGGGTATTGTCGAGCTGGTTTTTGGCCTTGAGGGCGGCGACGATTTTGCCGACGGCCTGATCGAGATGGTCGATCATGGCGGCGTAGACGGCCATGCGGCGGATGTGCCACTCCTTGTTGGGAACGTCGTTCCAGGCGGGGATGTCGGGATCGCGGGGGGAGAGTTCGGTGTTGGAGTTGACGACCTTGAGGCGTTTCATGCGGGCGAGGCGTTCGAGGCGGAGGGCGTCCCAGCCAGCGCGGTAGCGGTCCTTGTATTTGGCGATGGTGGCCTCGGGGGCGTGCATGGGCCAGTGGGGAGCGGTGAAGGCGACATAGAGGAAGAAGGGGGCGGCGGGGGCGGCGGGGCCGGCGAGTTCATCGATGTAGCGGGCGGCGTTTGTGCCGAGTTCGTCGGTGTAGTAGAAATCGGGCTTGTCGGGCTGGATGGGGGTGTTGTCGCGGGTGAGGGAGAGGGGATCAAAGAAGCTGCCGGCGCCGGCGATGGTGCCGAAGAATTTTTCGAAGCCGCGCTGGAGGGGCCAGTTGTGGTTGTCGGCGGTTTGGGGGGTGACGTGCCATTTGCCGGTCATGGCCGTGCGGTAGCCGGCGGAGCGCAGGACTTCGGCGATGGTGACACAGGAGCGGCTGAGATCGCCGCGGTAGCCGGGGCGGTTGTAGTCGTTCATCATGTGGCCGATGCCGGCCTGGTGGGGGTAGAGGCCGGTGAGGAGGGAGGCGCGGGTGGGGCAGCAACGGGCGGTGTTGTAGAACTGGGTGAAGCGGAGGCCGTTGCGGGCGAGGGCGTCGAGATTAGGGGTGGGGATCTCACTGCCGTAGGGACCGATGTCGGAGAAGCCCATGTCGTCGGCCATCATCACGATGATGTTTGGGCGCGGCGCGGGGGCCTGGGCGGCGAGGGCAGGGGCGGCGAAGGCCGCGCGGAGGAAGTCTCTACGTTGCACCGGGCCATTTTATTGCATTGGAGACGGGGCTAAGGGAGACGCCCGATGGACAGCGGGGCAGGGGTCTGGCATTCTGTGGGGGCATGAACAGGTCTGGACGGAATCGGGGGCTGGCGTGGGCCGGCACGGCGCTGATTGGGATGGGCGCGGTGCAGGCGGGTGGGGCGCTGTACTTGTGCGTGGGCGGGGGCGTGGACGGGATATTGAGCCCGGTGGCGGCGGTGGCGGCGGCGTGGCCGGTAGCGGCGCTGCTGTGTTTTCTGGGCGGGCGGCTGAGACAAACGGCGTAGCGTCCGCGCGTATAGGGGTATGTGGCCCCGGATTGTATTGGGTATCGCGGTGGCGATCCTGCTGTTCGCCGGGGGCGCGGTGTGGCCGCAGCCGGAGCGGCGCGGGCTGGACGCCATTATCTGGAAGGCGATCCTGGTGGTGATGACCGGGCTGGGGTGGGCGCTGGGGGCTGTACCGGCGGCGGTGGCGGCGCGACGCGAGGGGTGGTGGGTGGTGGCGGTTTACCTGTGCGCGGGGGCGGCGGCGACGGCGTTGGTGGACTATGGCGGAGGCCGGCTGGCAGGGCCGTTGGCGCGGACGGGGGCGCTGGCGGCGGGCATCGGAGCGCCGCTGGCGGCCGGATGGTGGCTACTGGCGCTGCTGCGAAGGGATTCCCCAGGCGGGTGAAGAGAGGCATACACTATGCGGTATGCTTTCGCGCCGCAGTCTACTCACCACCGCGCTTGCGGGGGCGGCGGGCGCCGCTCCGCGGCTGATTATCGACACGCACCTGGAGGTGTGGACGGACGACCCGAAGTTCCCGTTCGCGCATCCGGAGCGGCCGGATTTGAAACGGGTGGCGGTGCAGGCGCCGATTGAGAATCAGGTGCAGCAGATGAAGGATTTCGGGCTGCGGTACGCGGTACTGATCAACCCGCGGTACTTCGGCTGGGACAACTCCTACATCTCGTATTCGCTGCACAAGCATCCGGAACTGTTCGTGGCGCACGGGCTGGTGAATCCGCTGGACCCGAAGGTGCATGAGCGGCTGCGGTACTGGGTGAAGGAGCACGGCTTCCAGGGAATGCGGTTCAGCCCGATCTATCATCCGAAATCGACGTGGTTGAACTCCAAGGAGCACTATCCGCTGTGGAAGGAAGCCGAGCGGCTGGGAGCGGTGTTCAACTACTACATCCTGCCGCACCAGATGCCGATGCTCGAAGAGATGTGCGGGCGGTTTCCGGGGGTGAAAGTGGTGATCGACCACGCGGGGAAGCCGGACCTGAAGCTGGCCGATCCGTGGCCGGAGTTCCGGAAGATGTTCCGGCTGAAGAAGTTCAAGCAGGTGTGGATTTCGAACTCCGAGCCGTATGAGATGACGGAGTTGAAGAAGTATCCGTATGAGGATACGTGGCCGTTTTATAAGGCGATTTATGAAGAGTTCGGCGGGCGGCAGATCATCTGGGGCACGGGGTATCCGCGGCCGCGGTGGGAACTGCCAATGGATAAAGAACTGGAGTTTGTGGACAAGTACTGTTCCTTCTACACGGAAGAGGACCGGCGCCTGATCCTTGGTGAAAACGCATTGCGAATCTGGAGGTTTCCGAAATGAGAGTTGCGGGATTGCTGGTGATGGCGGCGCTGGCGGCGGTGGCGCAGCCGGCGGTGCGGATCGATAAGCCTGTGTCGCCGCCGGCGTGGGCGCTGCTGGAGCGGGAGCTGCTGAAGCAGAGTTCGCTGGCCTGCGACCGGTTCGCGAACAAGTATCTGGACGCGCGGGGCTACCTGCTGCATACGCCGCGGTGGGGGACGCTGGACGGGCCGGACGACGCGATTGAAACCTTCTACAACTGGACGCTGTTGCATGCGTTGGGCGGATCTGACACGGTGCTGGCGAACTACAAAAAGGCGTTGGAAGGCCACCTGCTGCAGTACAAGGAACTGCGGACGGTGAAGACGAAGCTGGCCGAGAATGGCGCCTATCACAAGGAGTTCATCACGAAGTCCGACTGGTTCCACACGGGCGAGGGGATGCGGGCGTTTATGTTCCTGGGCTTGTCGGACCCGGCGGACCCGGTGCTGCGGCTGCGGATGAAGCGGTTCGCCGGGCTGTACATGAACGAAGATCCGGAGGCGCCGAACTACGATCCGGTGCAGAAGATCATCAAGAGCATCTGGACGGGCAGCAAGGGGCCGATGCTGCACAAGGCGACGACGTATGACTGGGTGGGCGACGCGGTGCCGGGCACGTTCCACCTGCTGCACGGGAAGCAGGGGCGGGGCGGGATGGTGGACCTGACGAGCGTCTACGACAAGATGCTGGCGCATTGCGACGAGTATCTGGACAGCGTGGGGGATCATCCGCTGAACCTGGCATCGACGGGGTTGGCGATGAACGCCTACATGCTGACGGGCGAGAAGAAATACAAAGACTGGGTGCTGGAATACGTGGGCGCGTGGAAGCAGCGGACGGACGCCAACGGCGGAAACATTCCGACGAATATCGGCCTGAACGGGCAGGTGGGCGGGGAGTATGGAGGCAAGTGGTACAAGGGCACCTACGGGTGGAACTTCACGATCTACGACGGCGAGATTGAGAAGATGGCGCACCGGAACACGTTCGACGCGGGGGCGTGGCCGGGGTTCGGGAATGCGTTTCTGCTGAGCAGGGGGGACGCGGGATTCGTGGCGACGCTGCGGAAGCAGATGGAGAATCTGTACGCGCAGAAGAAGGTGATCGACGGCAAGACGATGCTGCCGAACGGATACGGCGACCCGCGCGGGCATAAGTACACGGGCGGGAAAGAGGAGTGGTACAACTACACGCCGAACCTGTTCACGAACCGGTTGACGGAGATCTACCTGTGGTCGATGGACCCGAAGGACCGGGAGAAGTTTGCCGGGGATGCGTGGCTATCGTTCCTGGAAGGGAAGGACGCGGGGTATCCGGAGCGGGCGCTGCGGCAGGAGTTGGAGATGGTGCGACGGAAGGTGAACGAGATTGAAAACGACGACACCTCCGCCGATACGCGGCTGGCCGATTACCTGATGGGCTTCAACCCGGCGGCGACCGATGCGCTTTCCAAGCTGACGCTGGGTTCCTACCTGAGCGGCAACATCTGGACGCTGCACGCGCGGGTGCGGTATTTCGACCCGGCGCGGCGGCGGAGCGGGCTGCCGGAGGACGTGGCGGCGCTGGTGGAAGGCTTCACGGCGGACAGCGTGGCGGTGCGACTGGTGAACGTGAGCAGCGTGGAGGCGCGGGAGGTGGCGGTACAGGCCGGGGCGTACGGCGAGCATCAGATTGTGTCGGCGACGGTGGGCGGGAAGACGGTGAACGTGAACGGGCCGGTGTTGCACGTGCGGCTTGCGCCAGGGGCCGGGGACCGGGTGGAACTGCGGGTGAAACGGTATGCCAATGAGCCGACGCTGCGTCAGCCATGGGGCCGGGAATAGGGATAGAGTAGAACGGATGAATTCGAAGCGGTGGTACGTCGTCTGCTGGTTGAGCCTGGGCATGGTGATTGCCTATATCGACCGGGTGAACCTGACTTCGGCAATGCCGGAGATTGGAAAGATGCTGCAGTTGGACGAGGCGCAGCGTGGGATGGCGCTATCGGCGTTTTTCTGGACGTATACGATCGGCCAGATTCCGGCCGGAATGCTGGTGGACCGGCACGGCGTCCGCATGCTGTACACGGCGGGAATCGTGTTGTGGAGTATAGCCTCGGCCGCGACGGTGTTTACGACAGGGCTGTGGGCACTGATCGCGACGCGGCTGGTGGTGGGGCTGGGCGAGAGCGTGGTGACGTCATCGTCGCTGCGGTATATCCGGGCGCACTTCGCGGAGAAGGAGCGCGGGTTCGCGGTGGGCGTCTACATGACGGGGACGAAGATCGGGCCGGCCGTGGGGCTGCCGCTGGCGGGATTCCTGGTGGTGCAGTACGGGTGGCAGGCGATGTTCCTGATGATGGGACTGGGGAGCCTGCTGTGGCTGGGGCCGTGGCTGGGATGGGTGAAGAGCGACGACCCGGCGGCGGTGGCGGCTGTGCCGGGGACGGCGAAGGGCGGCGATAGCGTATCGCTGGGAGATGCGCTGAAGAGCCGGGTGATGTGGGGCATCATCATCGGCACTTACTGCTACATGTACTTCGTTTATTACTGCATGACGTGGATGCCGCAGTATTTCCAGAAGACGCACGGGATGTCGATCAAGGATTCGAACTGGTTCGGCGGCGTGTCGTTCGGCGGGATGGCGGCGGTGGCGGCGATCGGTGGATGGGCGGCGGACCGGATGATCGCCCGCGGAGCGGAACCGATCTTCGTGCGGCGGCTGTTCACAGTGGCGGGGTTCCTGATGGCGGCGATGCAGACGCTGAGCGTGTTCACGGATTCGAAGGAGCTGATGATCGGGCTGACGGTGGCGTCCCTGTGCGGGCTGGGGCTGGCGACGGCGAACTACTGGGCGCTGACGCAGACGCTGATGCCGGGCGCGGTGCCGGTGGCGATCCAGAACACGGCGGCGAATCTGGCGGGCATTGTGGCGCCGTGGCTGACGGGCTGGATGGTGAAGGAGACGGGCAGCTTCGACGCGCCGATCAAGGCCGTGGGAATCTGGCTGATGCTGGGCGTGTTCGCCTATATGTTCATGGTCAGGCGTTCCGCATCTGCTGTGCCAACTGCTGCGCAGCCGACTTCAGCAGCATAACGTCGGTGCCGGCGGTGAGGAAGCGGAAGCCCATGTCGCGGTAGCGGCGGGTTTCGGCGCCGGAGGGCAGCAGGATGCCGGCGACGCGGTTGTGCTTCGCCGCGGCGGCGAGCGTCTTTTCGAGCGCATCGGTGAAGCGGGGGTGGGTGTAGTCGCGGAAGACGCCGAGGCTGGTGGACAGATCCATGGGGCCGATGTAGAGGACGCCGACGCCTTCGACGGCGGCGATCTCCTCGACGTTTTCGACGGCCTGGGCGGTTTCGATCTGAATGATGGGAAGCAGGGAGGAGAGGGAGTCGACGCGATAGTCGTTGTAGTGCTCGCCGTAGCCGGCGGCGCGGACAACGGTGGCGACGCCGCGGACGCCATCGGGGGGATAGCGCATGGCGGCGATGCATTCGCGGGCCTGGGCGGCGGTTTCAACGCGGGGAAACATGATGCCCTGCACGCCGAGATCGAGCAGGCGGTGGACGCGCTGCTTTTCGAGCGACTCGACGCGGACGACGGGAATGGCGGGCGTCTGGCCGAGGGCGTGGAGCTGGCCGAGGATGTCGCGCTCCGAGCCCATGCCGTGTTCGAGATCGATGATGACGTAGTCAAACCCGGCCAAGCCCATCAATTCGGTATTGACGGGGTAGCCGGTGGAGATGAAGGCGCCCATGAGGGTATCGCCCTGGGCGAGATGATTCCAGCGGTTTTTCATTGGGAGATGACCTGCCGCGCCACCTGGTAGCGCGCGAGTTTTTCCGGACTGACGGCGTAGCCGAGGCCGGGCGTTTCGGGAAGGGCGATGCGGCCGCCGCAGACTTCGAGGAAGGGTTCGATGATGTCGTCGCGGAACCAGCGAAGGCTGGCCTCGACGTCGGTGGGATAGTCGCAGCCATCGAGGGCGGCCATGGCGGCGCCCTGTGCCTGGCCGATGCCGAGTTCGGGCATGGTGCCCATCCAGATGGACAGGCCGAGCGCGCGGCAGCGGTGGTAGAGCTTCAGGGCGTTGCGGAAGCCGCCGACGCGTTGGATCTTGATGTTGGCGATGCGGAAGGAGCCGAGCGCGGCGGCGCGTTCGAGATCGGCGAAGGTCTCCAGGCTTTCATCGAGGCAGATAGGGGTGCGCAGGGCGCGCTGGAGCGTGGCGGAGTCCTCAAGCGCGGGGCCAGCGAGCGGCTGCTCATACATGCGGAGGCCGAAATCGTCGAGCTGGCGATAGATATCGAGATGATCGAGCGTGTAGGAGGCGTTGGCATCGGTCATCAAGGGGATGTCGCCGAAGCAGGCGCGGACGGCGCGGACGAGTTCGATGTCATGGCCGGGACAGATCTTGATCTTCACGCGCTTGTAGCCATCAGGCAGGTACTTGGCGATGGTGGCCAGGAGTTGATCCGGCGAGTCGTAGAGGCCGACGGCGAGGCCGGACTCGGCGTGGTTGCGGGTGGCGCCGAGAAGGCGGTGGACCGGGAGGCCCTGGCGCTGGGCTTCCAGATCCCACAGCGCGGTTTCGAGGCCGACCTTGGCAAAGTTGCTGCCGGGCTGGGCGTCAATCCAGGCGCTGGCGGCATCGAGCGAATCAAACGTGCGGCCGGCGAGGGCCGGGGCGAGTTCGGTGGTCAACTGCTGCCAGCAGGAGGCAGGGGTGTCGGCCGAGTAGAAGCTGCCGGCCATGGGGGAGGACTCGCCGTAGCCGATGAGGCCGTCCGATTCGACAGCGGCGACGATGCCATCCTTCTCCGCCACTTCGCCGTTGGAGATGCGGAACGGCTCATGGAGCGGGATGCGGACGTGCGTGAGGGTGATGCGCCCGATCCGCATCAGCCCTTCATCTCCAGGCCGCGCATGGTGCCGGTGGCACTGGCGAATTTGTCCGATTCAATGCCCATGCGCTGCAGCATGCTGACAAACAAATTGGGCAGCGGATAGTTGCGGGCGGTGTCGAAGGCCAGGTGGCTGCCGTGGCGGAAGCCGCCGCCGGCGAGCAGGACGGGCATGTTGTCGGTGGTGTGTTTGTTGGCGTCGCCGAAGTTGCTGCCGTAAAGGACCATGGTGCGGTCGAGCAGGGATTCGCCGCCCTCCCGGACGCCGCGGAGCTTGCCGAGGAGTTCAGCGAGCAGGCGCATGTGCCAGGTGTCGATGGCCTCCAACTGCTTCAGCTTGGATTCGTTTTTTCCGTGGTGAGAGAGGTTGTGATAGCCGTCGGTGATTTCGACGCCCTTGACGTCGATGGCGGGGGAGTTGGAACTATCGAGGAAGAGGGTGATGAGCCGGGTGGAATCGGTCTCAAACGCAAGGCGGGAGATATCGTACATGAGCCGGGTTTTTTCCATGTAGGCGCGGCTGTCGGCGGGGTCGACGGGCTGCGGCTCCTTCGTCTGCGGCTTGGGCTTGCGCTCCCACTCCTGGGAGAGGACCATGCGCCGCTCCAGTTCGCGGACTCCGGTTTCGTACTGATCGAGGCGGGCGCGATCCTGCGCGCCCAACTGCTGTTTCAGGCCGCCGGCGTGCGCGGCAACGGAATCGAGAATGCTTTCACCGAGCTTGAGGCGGGCCACCTGCCGTTCGACCTCTTCGGCGGTGCCCTGCAGGAAGAGCTTGCGGTAGACCTGGGCGGGGCTTTCCTCGCAGCCGATCATGACGCCGGCGCCGGTCCAGGTGAGGCTGCGCTGGCCGCGGTTGACGTTGACGCCCAAGGTGATTGAAGGGAAGCGGGTCTGGACGCCGATGCGGTCGGCCATGTACTGGTCGAGCGAGATGGTGTTGCGGAAGCCGCCGTTGGCGGGATGGGGCGCGGCGGTGAGGAAGCAGATCTCCGAGGCGTGGCTGCCGTCGACATCCGGATGAGAGACGCCGCTGAAGACGGTGAAGTCATTGCGGTAATCGGCCAGGACCTGCAGGTAGGGAGAGAGCGTGTACTCCTTGCCCGCATTGGCCGGGAAGAAGCCGCCGGGGAGGAGACCGAGGTTGTTGCAGACGGCGAGCATGCGGCGCGGGGGCGGGGCGTTCTGCGCTTCGAGCCAGGGGAGCGAGAAGGCGACTCCGGCGGCGCGGAGGACCTGGCGGCGTGTCAACGGGGAGATGCGTTTCATGGCCTATTTATGGGTGAACAGATCGCTCTGGACGATTTGGTGGAGGAGGGTACGCAGGCCGTAGCGGTCCGCCGCGGCTGCATCCAGCATACGCTCGACGGCCCCCCGGTCGGCAAACGAGACGGGGGCGCCGGTGGCATAGGTGAGGAGTTGGACGGCGGCGTTGCGGGCGATGGCGCGTTCGTCCTGGAGGAGGAGTTTTTTCAGCCCGTTGACGTTGGAGAAGGTGGCGCCGCTGGCGAGGGCGCCGGAGGAGTCAACGGGCTGGCCGTGCTTGAAAGTGAAGAGATGGCCGTTCTTGCCGACGCCGTTGGCGGGGGCGCCGGATTCGGTGGAGCGGTAACGGTCGCGCCATCCGCCGGCCACGTCGAAGCTTTCGAGGGCGAAGCCGGGCGGATCGATTTTGATGTGACAGGAGGCGCAGCCGGGGTTGTTGCGGTGTTTGTCGAGTTGCTCGCGGATAGTGGTGGCGCCGCGGGTGTCGGGTTCAACGGCGGGCACGCCAGGCGGAGGAGGAGGCGGCGGGTCCCCGAGAATACGTTCCAGGATCCAGACGCCGCGGAGGACTGGCGAAGTGGTGGTGCCGTTGGCGGTGACCTTAAGGACGCTGGCCTGGGTGAGGAGGCCGCCGCGGACGGAGCCGGGCGGGAGGGAGGCGAGGCGGAGGGCGACGCCATGAACAGGATCGAGCCCGTAGTGGCGGGCGAGGTGGGAGTTGAGGAAGGTGAAGTTGGAATCGATGAGATTGGCGGCGGGGAGGTTGCGGCGGAGGAGGTGGTGGACGAAGAGCTGGGTTTCGCGCTGGGCGGATTCGGTGAGCAGGTCGTCGAGGTAGTAGTCGGGATAGAGAGTCTGGTCGGGAGTGGTGTCGTTGAGCTTGCGGAGGTCGAGCCAGTAGTCGAGGAAGGCGTCGACGAAAGAGCGGGAGCGGGCGTCGTCGAGGAGGCGATCGGTCTGGGCGCGGAGGACGGCGGGATCGAGAAGCGCGCCGGATTCGGCGAGGGCGCGGAGGCGGCGGTCCGGCGGGCCGTTCCAGAGGAAGTAGGACAGGCGGCTGGCGAGGGCGTGGGAGGTGAGGCGGCCGGGCTCCTCTTCGAGATAGAGGAGGCCGGGCGAGCAGAGGACGGCGACGTAGGAGGCGATCATGGCCTCGGAGAAGTTGTCGAGGCGGTCGAGGGCGATGCGGAGGTAGCGCTGGACTTCGGGCTCCGTGGGCGGGCGGCGGTAGGCGCGAGCCATGAACTGGCGAAGGAGTTTTCCGGCCTCGCGCCGGGGGTTGGCGGGGCTGGGCGCGGCCGGGTCGAGCGCGCCGAAGAGACGGCGGACGCCGAGGCGGGCGGCGGCGTTTTCGACGGGGCCGGTGACCTCCATCCAGCGGTAGGCGACGCCGGGCATGCCGTGCTTGGAGGCGTCCGGGCTGCCGGTGAAGCCGGGGCGGGAGCGGAAGAGGCGGGCGGCGTCGGGGAGGATGCGTTCGCCGGGCAGGAGGTCCACTTCGAGTTCATGGACCGCGGGGTCCGGATCGACATCGAACCAGCCGAGCCAGCGCTTCTCGCCGCCGGGGCTGAGGGCGTAGATGGTGACGGGTTCGGTGGTGCGGCCTTTTTCGGTGGACTCGCGATTGGGGGTCCACCAGGGATCGGCGCGCTTGCGGCTTTCGTTGGTGAAGATGGTGTTGATCCAAAGGGAGAAGGCGTTGAAGCGGAGGCGGTAGCGGCCGCCGGAGGGGGCGGCGAACTGGTCCCAGTGGTGTTCGTTGCCGACGTAGTTGCCGGCGGGGGTGGCAAAGCCTTCGAGTTCGCGGGTGGCAGGATCGGCCGCGCCAACGGTGAAGGGAACCTTTTCGGCAAGAACATCGGGCTGGGCGGCGAAGCCGAGAATGGGGATGGTGGCGCGCTCCGGGTGGCGATTGAAGGAGCTGTAGCGCATGCGGTTCTGGAAGCGCTTCTGCTCGCGGGCGTAGAAGCGGCGAGTCTCCTCGGGCTGGCGGGCGGCGGCGAGGACCTGGCGGATGGCGGATTCGGCAGTCTCCATGTAGCGCGCCATCTGGACGTGAGAGACGTCGAGCGCCTGGCCCACCTTGTTGAAGCGGTTGAGGACGCCGTCCTCGGGAAGCGAATCGCGGAGCTGCAGCCAGCGGGCGGCGAGCAGATCGCGGACCGTGTTTTCGTACTCGTAGCGATTGAGGCGGCGGAGGACGGCGCGGCCGTGCTGCTGAGTGCGTGCGTTTTCGTGAGCAATAAGCGGTTTGGCGAGTGCGGCAAGAAAGGCCGGGCGGCCGTCGGGCGCGGGGGTTCCGCGGGGAGGCATGGCGCCGTCGCGCACCGAGTCATGGACGCGGACCCAGCGGGAGAAGTTGTGCGGGTCGGCGGGCTGAAGCGGGAGCGCCTTCAGGTCGAGGCCGGCGGGGGCGCGGGCGCCGCTGTGGCAGCCGGTGCAGTTGCGGTCGAGGAAGGCGCGGACGGCGGGCGGCGGCTCGGCGGCAGCCACGAGCGGCAGGGTGAGCAATAGCAGGGTTCGCAGCAACAGGTGGGTCCTCCGCGTCAGGCGAGAATTCCGTGAATCGGGCCGGTTCCTTCCTCAATCATGTGGAGCGGGCGGCCGTTGACGACGACGCTCATCCGCTTGTAGTCGAGCCCCATCTGCTGGAGCACGGTGGCCTGCAGGTCGGTGACGTAGTGGCGGTTTTCAACGGCCTTATAGCCGATATCATCGGTGGCGCCATAGACGGTGCCGCCCTTTACGCCGCCGCCGGCGAGCCAGCAGGTGAAGCCGTTGGGGTTGTGATCCCGGCCGACATCGTTCTGCGAATAGGGCGTGCGGCCGAACTCGGTGGCCCAGACGACCATGGTGGATTCCAGCATGCCGCGCTGTTTCAGATCCTTGATGAGGCCGGCGATGGGCTTATCGGTCTGGCGGGCGAGCGGGCCGTGATCCTTCATATTCTCGTGGGAATCCCACTTGCCGTTGCCGGCGCCGCCGCCGTGGCAGACCTGGATGAAGCGGACGCCGCGTTCGGCGAGTCGGCGGGCGAGCAGCATCTGGCGGCCGAACTCGTCGGTATCCTCCTCGCCGACGCCGTACATGGCGCGCACATGGGCGGGTTCCTTGGCGAAATCGACGAGTTCGGGACCGGCCACCTGCAGCGTTCCGGCTAGCTCATAGGCGCGGGTGCGGGCGGCGACTTCGGCGTCGAAGGCGTGGCGTTCGTGGAACTCGCGATTCAGCCGGGCGAGGACCTCCATCTGGCGGTCCCGTTCGGCGCGACTGAGGCCGGGCTGGAGCTTTAAGTTCTCGAGCGGTGTTTCACCGGCGAGAAAGGGCGTGGCCGATTCGGCGCCGCCGAGGTAGCCGCCGGTGGACTGCGCCGGGGCCGAGGGCTTGCCCATGGCGACGTAGGTGGGCAGATTTTTGTTGCCGCTGCCGAGGGCGTAGCTGATCCAGGCGCCGGTGGCCGGGTGGTCAAAGATGCGGTTGCGATGGCCGGTGGACATCTCCCAGCAGGCGGGGAAGTGGCCAACCTCGTGGCAGAACATGGAGCGGACGATGGCGATATCGTCGACAACGGAGCCGATGTGGGGGAACCACTCGCAGACGGGCGTGCCGCTTTTGCCGTAGCGGGTCCAGACGCGCGGGCAGTGAAGCACGGGGCGGAGCTGGGGCTTGCCGTCGTTGGAGTTCTTGGTCTCCAACATGCGGCCGGCGTGCTTGTTGTCCTTGGGGTCAAACGTGTCCATGGCGCTGACGCCACCGCACATAAACAGGAAGATGACCGACTTCACTTTCGGCGCGAAATGCGGCCCGGCGCCGGGGCGGATGAACTTGCCGTCCTCTGCCCAGAGGGTGGAGAGTGCGGCGCCGGTGACGCCGAAGCGGAGCTGGCGGAGGAAGGCGCGGCGGCTGGATTCCGACGAGAGGGGCGAGTGGAAGATCATGGCAGGAATACGAACTCGCTGAGGTTGAGCAGCATCCAGGCGAAGCCCGTCAACTGTTCGGGCTGCGCGGTTTTCAGGTACGACAGGGCGGCGTCGCGTTCAGAGGGCGAGGGCGGGCGGCCGAGGGTGAGCTTGAAGCCGTAGTCGACTTTGTCGGCGGGACGGGGGCCGGCTTCGCGGTGGAGGCGTACGGCCAGGTCTCGCGAGGCGGCTTGCGGCAGGCTGCCGTTCAACAGATAGAGCACCTGCGGGGCGGTGATGGTGCGTTCGCGGCGGGCGCAGGGGACATGGCCGTCTTCGGCGTCAAAGGTGGTGAGAAAGGCGGGCATCATGTTCATCGACGTGTCGGCGCCGCGGCCCATGTAGATGCCGCGGCGGTTGTCGCGTTTGTCGTAGTTACCGGTGCGGGCGGCGCTCATGACGCGGCGCTCGCCGATGGCCTCGCCGCGGAAGGAGACGCCGCCGATGGAGAGATCCAGCGTGCCGGCTGCGGCAAGCATGGAGTCACGGATGATTTCGGCTTCCAGGCGGCGGACGGGGAACTTCCAGAGGTGCTTGTTCGTCGGATCGATGGCCTCGTTGGCGGCGCGAAGCTCCGGCGTGGCGACGGAGGACTGCTGGTAGGCATCCGACATGACGATGAGCTTGTGCAAGGCCTTCATGCTGTATTTGCGGGCGACGAACTCGCTGGCGAGCAGGTCCAGGAGTTCGGGGTTGACGGGCATCTGGCCGGTGCGGCCGAAGTCCGACGGCGTGGCGACGATGCCGTCACCGAAGTGCCACTGCCAGATGCGGTTGACGGCGACACGGGCGAAGAAGGGATTGGCCGGGGCGGTGAGCCAGTTGAGGAAGGCCTGGCGGCGGTCGCCGGAGAAGGAGAGATCCTTGGGCGCGAAGGGGAAGCCGGGCTGGACTTCGTCGCCCTTCTTGGTGCGGTCGCCGCCGATGTAGATGTGGCTGGGGCGGGCGGCGCGGGCAGCGTCGGCGCGGACGGTCCAGAAGTGGGGAAGGACGGGGAGGTCCCGGCGGATGGAGACCTGGCTCTGGCGGGTCCACTCGTATTGGACGGTGGTTTCGAGCGGGAGAGTATCGCGGTAGGCGCGCGGGTCGGGCTCGACGACGGAGTTGTAGAGCGCCACGAATTTTTTGTCCTCGTCGGTGCGGGCGGCGGGATCCTTCTTAAAAGCGGCCTGCGCTTCGGCGGGCAGGAAGGCGACGCGCTCATCGATGATCTTCTGCGTGTAGGGAGCGGTGAAGGCATCGATGCGAGGCTGGATGGCGGCCATTTCGGCGCGGGCCTTGGCAAGGATCTCCTCGTGGCGCATGATTTCGGCGGCCGAGGCGAGGTTGCGCTTTTCCGGCACCAGGGGATCGAACAGCGCCTTCATGCCGTAGTAGTCACGCTGGAGGATGGGGTCGTACATGTGGTCATGGCACTTGGCGCAGGCGGTGGTCATGGCCATGAAGGCGGAGGAGACTTTTTCGACGGCCTCGGTGGCGAGGTCCTCATTGGGGTCGTTGGGATTGCGGACGGCGCGGGAGAGGAAGGCGGTGGCGAAGAAGTCATCGGCGCGGGGGGAGAGGTCGCCGGCGATGTGGGCGCGCACGAACTGGTCGTAGGGAATATCGCGATTGAGGGCGCGGATCATCCAGTCCCGCCAGAGGTAGATGGACTTTTCGGCCAGCATGTTCTCGTCGACGTCGGCATAGGCGAGGACGTCGAGCCAGTGGCGGGCGTAGCGGACGCCGTGTTGGGGATCGGCGAGGAGGCGATCGACGGCCTTTTCGTAGGCGTTGGGAGAGTGGTCGGCGAGGAAGGCGTCAACTTCGGCGGGTGAGGGGGGAAGGCCGGTGAGGTCGAGGTGGAGGCGGCGGAGGAGAGTGGCCCTGCTGGCGCGGGGGGCGGCGCGGAGGCCCTTGTGGGCATGAGCGCGGGAGAGCAGGACGTCGATGGGATTGCGGGCGTCGTCGTCGACGGCGGGGCGCTGGACCGGCTTCTGGGACCAAAGCGGCGGCTTCTGCGCAGACAGGGGTAACAAGGCCGGCACGAGTGCCAGCAGCGCAAGACATAGCCGATGCATACCCTAACAGCTTATCCGCAAAACGAAAAGGGCGGGCCGGAACCCGCCCTCGTATTAGTGGAACCGGATCAACTCCACTTGAGCAGCGCGTTGCTGGGGCGCGTCAGCGGGTGGTCAAAATGGTTGCTCGACACACGGAAAGCGCAGCCGAGGCGGCCGGTCTGGTGAGGTGCGTAGTCACAGCCAAAGGTCCACGCGGCGCCGCGCTGCTCCATCGGCGTGAGGCGGACAATCTCGGTATCCTCCAAGGCGCCGTCGGCATCGATGCGGCCGACAACGGCCTCGACGCGCACATCCTTCGGGACGAGACCGGCAAGATCAACCACCGCGCGCAGCGGCATGGGATGGCCGGAGAGCACCGGCCCGTGCGGCGCGCCGCCAACCTCGACAAACTTCACCTGCGCCCAGGCGGCCTGGATCTGCCGGTCCCATGCGACGCGTTCCTTGCTGCGGCTGAAGTTGTCGCTGCGGGTTTCGGCGCGGTACTCGTGGGCCGGATCGTAGAGTAGGCGCGAGTAGTCATCCAGCATGCGGCGGGCGTCGTACTGCGGGGTCAACGCCCGGATGGACTGCTTCATGCGCTTGACCCACTCCGTCGGCACTTCGTCGGCGCGGGCGGCGTAGTAGAGCGGCAGGATTTCGTTTTCCAGCATGGACAGGACGGATGAGGCGTGGATTTCGTCCTGGTCGTCCGCGTACGGTTCGCGGTCGCCGATGGCCCAGCCACCGGAGACCTCATAGGACTCGTCGAACCAGCCATCGAGAATGGAGAGGTTCAGCACGCCATTAATGCCGGCCTTCATGCCGGAGGTGCCGCAGGCCTCTTCGCCACGGCGGGGGTTGTTGAGCCAGATATCGACGCCATGCACGAGCTCGCGGGCGACGGCGATGGAGTAGTCCTCTACGAAGACGAGGCGATTGGCGATTTCCGGATCGCGCGAGAGCTGGAAGATCTCGCGGATGAGCGTTTTGCCGGGGATGTCCTTCGGGTGCGCCTTGCCGGCCACGAGGATCTGCACGGGCATGCGGTTGTTGGTGAGCAGACGCTTCAGGCGCGGCAGGTCCCGCAGCATGAGGGTGGCGCGCTTATAGGTGGCGAAGCGGCGGGCGAAGCCGATCGTGAAAATGTCGGGATCCAGGGCCTCCGAGAGGCGGCGAATCTCCGGCGAGGCGGCCTTGCGCTGCTGCGCACCCTGCAACAGGCGGTTGCGGACGAAGCTGATCAACTGGCGCTTCCGCTTCTTGTGGGCCTCCCAGATTTCGGCGTCCGGGATGTCATCGATGAGCTTCCAGGTATCGGGATCGGTGGCCTTGTCCTTCCAATCCGGCTGCAGGTAGTTGTCGTAGAGGGCCACCAGGTCGCCATTGACCCAGGAGCCGACGTGGACGCCGTTGGTGACGTGGGTGATGGGAATCTCCCAGGCCGGAACGTTCGGCCACAGGTCCTGCCACATCTCGCGGGAGACGACGCCGTGCAGGGCGCTGACGCCATTGCGCCAGCAACTGGTGCGGATGGCGAGGATGGCCATCGAGAACGGCTCGCCGTGGTCATGCGGGTTGCGGCGGCCGAGCGACATCAACTGGTCGATGGAGAAGCCGGTCTTCTGGCAGTAGCCGGTGAAGTAATGGTGCATGAGGCCGGGGTCGAACAGGTCGATGCCGGCGGGGACAGGGGTGTGCGTGGTGAAGACGTTATTGGCGCGGCAGGTTTCGATAGCCTCGTCGAAGGTAAGGCCGTAGTTGGCCATCAGGACGCGGATCCGCTCGAGCGCGAGGAAGGCCGAGTGGCCCTCATTCATGTGGAAGACGGTGGGCTCGATGCCCATGGCGCGGAGTGCGCGCAGGCCGCCGATGCCGAGGACGATCTCCTGGCGGATGCGGGTGTTGGAATCGCCGCCGTAGAGCTGGTCGGTGATGTCGCGCACTTCCGGGTTGGGATTCTGCGGGATGTTCGTGTCGAGCAAGAAGAGCCGGACGCGGCCCACCTGGATTTTCCAGACCTTGGCACAGATGTCGCCGCCGGGCATGGGGATGTCGACGATGAGCTCCGACCCGTCTTCCTTCACCACCGGCCGGAGCGGGAGGGTGTAGAAGTCGTTTTCGGGTGACTTTTCGATCTGCCAGCCGTCCGGGTTCAGAGACTGGCGGAGATAGCCCTTCTGATAAAGGAGCCCGACGCCGATGAGCGGCAGGGCCAGATCGGAGGCGCCCTTGAGATGATCACCCGACAGGACGCCGAGGCCGCCGGAGTAGATAGGCAGGCATTCGGCGAGGCCGTACTCCATGGAGAAGTAGGCGATGAGCTTGCCGGAGTCCGGCGGGGCGGCCTGCATGTAAGCATCGAGGCGGTCACAGGACTTCTGGTACATCGCAACGAAGCGAGGGTCGGCGGCTGCCTTTTCAAGAGTGGCTTGGGAGACTTGCCCAAGCATACGGACGGGGTTGTGGGAGGAGCTACGCCATTCGGCGACGTCGAGGCGGCGGAACATACTGCGAATGTCCCGGTCCCATACCCAAAGGAGGTTGTAGGCGAGTTCGGAGAGGCGCGACAGAGCGGCGGGAAGGGCTGGCTGAACTAAGAACTCATGTTGTGGACGAATCTGGAACGGCATAATATAACGAATTTTCAGGGTACCAGACGCGGCAGGGAGGGGTGTCGCGTGGAACACGCGATACAATGGGGGCTTGGTCTATCAGCTCGTTTGGGAGAATCTGAAACACCGCCCGGTGCGGACTCTGCTGAGTTCGCTGGCGATCGGGTTGGGTGTCACTATGATGTTGACGTTGGTCGGCGTGGGCGAAGGGATGCTGCGCGACCAGGAGTCACGGACGCGGGGCGTGGGGGCGGACATTATTATCCGTCCGTCCGGGTCGTCGGCAATCGGCATCACGCCGCCGAGCATCAACGAAAAACTGGTGGCGTGGGCGGCCGGGCAGCCGCATGTGCGGCAGGCGACGGGCGTGGTGGTGCAGCCGCTGGGCGGGGTAAGCACGGTGCACGGGGTGGATTTCCAGGAGCTTTCGGCGATGAGCGGCGGATTCCAGTTCCTGGAGGGCCGGGCGTTCGGGCATGCGCAGGAAGCGATTATCGACGAGTTCTACGCGAAAGAGAAGAAGTTGAAGGTCGGCTCTGTGATGAAGCTGCTGAACCGGGACTGGAACGTGGTGGGAGTGTTCCGCAGCGGAAAGCTGACGCGCATGATGCTGCCGAAGGACGTGCTGCAGGACCTGACGTCCACCTCCGGCAAGGTGTCGGTGATCTACGTGAAGCTCGACGACCCGAAGCATACGGGGGAAGTGATTGCCGAATTCAAGAAAGTACTGTCGGACTATCCGATTTATTCGATGGACGAGCTAGCCTCGCAGTTTTCAGTGAACAGCCTGCCGGAGCTGAAGGCGTTCATCGGCGTGGTGATGACGCTGAGCGTGCTGTTCGGCTTTCTGGTGGTGTTCCTGGCGATGTACACAGCGATTCTGGAACGGACGCGGGAGATCGGCATTTTGAAGGCGCTCGGCGCGGGCCAGGGTTACGTGCTGGGCATTCTGCTGCGCGAGACGTTTCTGATGGCCGTCATCGGCAGCATGCTCGGCATCGCGATGAGTTACGGCACACGCTGGCTGATTGCCACATTTATTCCTGCCTCGATGACGCAGGCGATCGTTTACGAGTGGTGGCCGATCGCGAGCGGCATCACACTGGGCGGCGCGCTGCTCGGGGTGCTGTACCCGGCCATCAAGGCGGCGCGGCAGGACGCGTTGGAGTCCCTATCCTATGACTGATCCGGCGCCGATCATCAACATACAGAATCTGCGGAAAACGTTCCGCTCCGGCGAGGTGGACGTGCACGCGCTGCGGGGCGTGGACCTGACGGTGCAACGCGGCGAGTTTCTGGCCGTCATCGGCCCGTCCGGCTCCGGGAAGTCGACGCTGTTCCACATCCTGGGCGGGCTGACGCCGCCAACCTCGGGAACGGTGGTGATCGACGGGCAGGATCTGATGCAGCTTTCCGACGGCGGCCGCACGAACCTGCGCCGCAAGTCGGTGGGCTTCGTTTTCCAGAAGTACAATCTGCTGCCGACGCTGACGGTGGGCGACAACATCGAGATCGCGCGCGATATTGCACACATCCGCGGCCCGCTGGATGGACAGTTCCGTGAGGTCCTGGAGATACTGGGCATCGACAAGAAACTGGACCGCAAGCCGCGCCAGTTGAGCGGCGGAGAGCAGCAGCGCGTGGCCATTGCGCGCGCCATCGTCAACCACCCGGCCATTCTGCTGGCTGACGAGCCGACCGGGAACCTGGACACGGAGAACTCGGCGGCCGTGCTGGACCTGATGCGCGACCTGAACAAGCGCCTGGGGCAGACCATTCTGATGATCACGCACAATCCGGAGGCGGCGGCGTTCGCGGACCGGATCGTGCAGATGCGCGACGGCCAGCTACACGCTGTGTAGGCGCGCCAGTTCCAAAGCGCCGTAGAGCACGGAGTCATCACCGAGCGCGCCGGGCACCACGTCGAGGCGTGCGCGGCTCCACGATGTCACCTGCCGGCGCAGTTCCTCGCGAAGCGGCACGAACAGCTTATCGCCAGCCTTGCTGATACCGCCGCCGATGACGATTCGCGCCGGGTTTAGCAGCATGATGCAGGCCTTCAGGCCCATCGCCAAATTGACGACGTACTCGCGGACAAAGGCGGGATCGCCGACCAGATCGCGGGCCGGTTTGCCGTAGTCCTTCTCCAGCCACAGGCCGCAGCACATGCGTTCAAAGCAGCCGCGGGAGCCGCAGAGGCAGTCCGGCCCGCCGGGCCGGATGGTGAGGTGGCCGATTTCGCCGGCATAGGAATCGGCGCCGCGGTAGACGCCGTCCGCCGTCAGGATGCCGCCGCCGATGCCGGTGGAAAGCGTCATATAGAACAACGGCCGGAAGCCGGCGCCCGCGCCATGGACGCCCTCCCCCAGCGCGCCGGCGTTGGCGTCGTTATCCATCACCACGCGTTCAATGCCAAGCTCGCGGCGGACCCAGCCGCACAGATCGAAATCCGCCCAGCCGCCGACGTGCGTGGAAAGCGCCACCATCTGCGTCTCAAAATTCACGGGTCCGCCGAAGCCGATGCCGCAGCGGTCCAGCGGCAGTTGGCGCGCCCACTCACGGCCGATGGCCGCAATGCGGTTCAGCATCCAGTCGCGGCCGCCCTCGCGGTCGGTGGCGTGGGATTCCCGGCGCACCATGGCGCCGGCAGCGTCAAAGACGGCTACGGTGAACTTCGTGCCGCCGATATCGATGGCGAACGTGTTCATCCCTTCGCCAGCAGCTCGGCGGCCGGCGCCGTGCCCGTCCCATTTTTCATGATGGTGATGGAGGCGACGCGATTACCGAACTCGGCGGCGGCCACGGCGTCGCGCGTGACGGCGTAGGCACAGGCGGCGCCGGCGCTGAAGCTGTCCCCCGCGCCACAGATATCGACGGGGTTTTCCACCGGCGCTGTGCGGACCCAGCTTTCACCGGTCTCGTCGAAGATCCGCACGCCTTCGCCGCCGTAGGTAACGAACAGCAGCGGCGCCTTGCACACTGCACGCAGGCCGGGGAAGTCGACACGGCCAAGGGCGCGTTCGGAGGCCTCGGTGGCCTCCTTCAGGTTCGGCTTCACAATGACGCCCTGGAACAGTTCGGCGCGCGCACGCGAGTCCACCCACACTACCTTCTCCGGATAGGCGGCGGCCGTCGACTCAATGGCGCCGCGCAGCGCCGGCGTCACCACGCCGCCGGCCGAGGTCTCGGCCTGATCGCTGACCAGGATCACGTCGAAGCGCTCGGCATTCGCCAGAAACCGGCGGACCAGTTCCATCTCCACCTTCTCCGACAGCGCGCGCGTGACCACGAAATCGACCCGCGGCAGGTCCTCCTCGCCGGTCTTCGTGTTGATCAGCTTGGTATAGGTGAAGGTCTGCAGCTCGGGGACTTCCAGCAGCAGGGAGCCATCGATGCCGCGCTCGGCCAGCGCCTTCTTCAACTCCCACGCGAAGCCATCCGCGCCGGTCACGCCGAGCACGGCGACGACGCCGGTACCGAAGGCGGCCAGGTTGTTGGCCACCGTGCCGCCCGCGCCGGGGGTTACCTCCGTCCGGACCACACCGGTGCGCGGGATGCCGGTCTCGGCCGAGGGCAGCGCAAGGGCCGGGTCATACCAGCACCAGCGGTCCAGGCAGATGTCGCCCACTACCAGAACTTTCAGGGCCGCGATCTTTGCGAGCAGTTCCGCGGTTTTCATCGGGCTTACTCCGGGAACAGGGCCGGCAGCAGTTCGGGCGTGGTGGCAAAGTGGGGCACGATCCAATCGGCGCCGGACTTCACCAGGCGGTCGCGCTTCCATTCGTCGACCTTCGCGCAGGCCGGCTCATCGGACGCCACGCCGACGGCCACGCCGCCGACGCTCTTCACGTTTTCGATTTCCACGTAACCGTCGCCGAAACCGACGAACTCCTCGCCGCGGTTCTCCGCCGAGTCGATGATGCGCTTGATAAGAATGGCCTTGGAGAAGGTCTTATAGTCGTCGAGCGCGCCGTAGATGCGGTCCTCGAAGTAGGGGTTCAAGCCGAGGATGGCCGCTTCGTGCTTCACGAATTTGTCGTCGGTGCCGGAGGCCAGATACATCTTGATGCCGCGGTCGCGCAGGCCGTTGAGCAGTTGCATGGAGCCGGGGACCAGCCACTTTTCCGGGGAAACATGGCCTTTTTCCAGATCGTCGATGCGCGTCTTGATCCGCTCCATCAGGCGGTCCAGATACATGTGCTTATAGACCAGCGGGTCTTCGGGCTTGCCGCCGCGCTTGGTGATCTGGTCGGCGAACTCGATCATCTGATAGATGGTCTGCCGGCCCGTCAGGCGGCCGACGTACTCCAGCACCACAGCGCTCAGATCTTCCTCGGACTCCCCGGTCTTCAGGTCCAGCAGGATCTCCACCATCATCGGCACCATGGTCTCCACCCAGCCGGAGCGGATGAGGGACAACGTACCGTCGAAGTCAAAGAGCGCGACTCGCGCGTTTTGCGCATGCGCACCGGGGCGCAGTGTTTCTATCATTCTTCCCTCATTTTCGCACGGCCCGCCTCAGGCGAACCATTTTCCCCATGGCGCGCGCCAGTCGCGGCCCAGAACGCCTGCCTTTTCGCCTTCAATGCGCTCCGTTTCGCCGTTCCAGTGGAGTTTCCGCCCAAGCTTCACGGCCAGGTTACCGAGGTGGGCAACGATGGTGGCGCGGTGGCCGGTCAGCGCCGTGGCGCGCTGCTTTTCGGTGCCGCGGATGCAAGCGATGAAGTGCTGCGCATGGACGGAGGTGGCGTCGGTGGTGTTCTTGCGACGCGGTTCGCTGCCGTCCTCAAAGTAGACCTCATAGCCGATGCGGTCACAGAAAATGGTCCCCCTGGCGCCATAGTAGGCTTCGCCGTGGGGACGGTTATACTGGCCGCTCATGTTGTAGTAGCGGTGTCCGGGCGTGCGTCCGGGCGCGCCCTGTCCGTTCATCATCACGGCCTCATAGTTGAGGACGAAGCCGGGGTATTCGTAGGTGACCTGCAGCACATCGGGAATCTCGCCCACCCCCTGCAACCCGTAGCGCTGGGAGACGGCCGAGACGGTCGAAGGCATATCGGCGCCCATGATCTGGTGAACGGTGTCGAAGCGGTGGGTGCCGTAGTCGGTGATGAAGCCGCCCGAGTAGTCGAAGAACCAGCGGTAAGTGCCAAGAAAGCGGGCGCGGTCATAGGGCACCAGCGGCGCGGGGCCGCAGTAGAAATCCCAGTCGAGATCGGGCGGTTGCGTCGTGTTGTCGAGTCCGCGCGGGATGATGGGCCGCAGCCGCGCGTTCACCGCGTTCCAGATTTTGACGTAGCGGACATCGCCGATGAGTCCGCCGGCGATCATCTGCTGCACGTCCTGGTAGTGCGCCGCCGAGCGCTGCTGCGTGCCGGTGAGGAACAACGTCTTCGCTCTCGCGGCCTCCTGCACCATCACCTGCTGCTCGCGGATGTTGTGGGCCAGCGGCTTTTCACAGTAGACGTGCTTGCCGGCGCGCAGCGCCTCGATGGCCGGGATGGCGTGCCAGTGGTCCGGGGTCCCGATCAGGACGGCGTCGATGTCCCGGCTCTCCAGCAGACGGCGGAAGTCGGAGTAGACCTGCCCGCCCGGCCCGAGCGCGGCGCGTGCCTTTTCGGCGTTGGTTTTGTAGACGTCGGCGAAGGCCGTGAATTCGCCGCCCGGCGCCTGGCGCATGAAGTTGGCGACGTAGGACCCGCGGCCGCCGCAACCGATCAGCCCGATGCGCACCCGCTCATTGGCGCCATACACCGCGGCCGCGCTCGCCGCCGTCACTGTCACGAAACTCCGGCGTTTCATGGCAGCCAATATACCGGAGTCAGCGCCAGAACCGGAACCAGCGGCCGCCCGGCTCCGGCGGCGGCAGCGGCCCGGCCGGAACCTCGCGGCCCTCGATGGCGGCACGCGGATGGGTCGTGAGCAGCAGTTCGGCGTAGGTGGCGCCGTAGCGGTCCGCGACGTGGTCGCGGACGCCGTCCAGCCGGGTGGACCGGCGGTCCAGGTCGTGCGCGTCACTGGCCAGAAAGTGCACCAGTCCGCGCTCCAGCAACTGCTCGGCGTACTTGCGCGCGTCGCTGCCGAAGGTGCCGAGCAGCGATCCGCCCGTCACCTGAAGATACGCGCCGCTCTCCACCCAGCGCTCCACCCGCGCTACGTCCTTCCGCAGCAGCCAGTTCCGCTCCGGGTGCGTCACGATGATGCCCATGCCCGCCGCGCGCAGGCGGGAGAAGATCTCTTCGGTGTTCGGGAAGATCACCATGTCGCTGAACTCCACCAGCAGCCAGCCCAGCCCGTTGATGGAGAACCGGCGGGGATCGGCCACCGCCTCTTGAATGTTGTCCAGTTTCAGGTGGAAGTCGCAGCCGGTGTGGATGCGGATGCGGTCCTCGAGGCGGGCCTGCAGCTCCTGGCGCCGGGTGGCGATCAACTCAGGCAGGAAGGCGTAGGTGGTGTCGGCGTGCGGGGTCGCCACGATGTCCGTGGTCCCCGCCGCGGCCGCCATCTCCACCATGGCCACGCTCGCTTCCAGTGAACGGGCCCCGTCGTCCAACCCCCAGAGAATATGGGAGTGGATATCAACCATCGATCTTTTTCAGCGACTCGTTCCACCGGGCCCGGACGCCGCGGCGGAGGGACTCCATGGCCATGCACATGGCTACGCTGGTGGCGTGGCCGGCCTCCACCGGAGCATTCGGATCCTTGCGGGACTTCGTGCACTCCAGGAAGTTGCGGATGTGGGAGCGGGTGGCCGAGTTGAAGGTGCCCGGCTCCACTTTGTGCACGGCAGGTTTCAACTCAATGGCCTTCGGGTCCTCGCGGTACAGCGCGTAGCTCTCGCGGCCGACATCGAAGCGGGCCTTGGAGCCGTTGTACTGCACCAGTTGATCCAGCGTGCCGGAGTAGCGCATGGCCTTGTAGCCGACGGTGAAGGTGGCCAGGAAGTTCTCCGGATACTCCAGGCACATGGTCGTCGTTTCCGGCACCTCGACGCCCTCCAGATTGGGCCGCCCGCCGCCCACCACGACGGCCGACGGAATGCCGGCGTTCATGAACCAGTGGATGGCATCGACGATATGCGCCGCCTGGCCGATCATCAGGCCGCCGGAGTAGTCCCAGTAGTAATACCAGTTGAAGAAGCGGGCCGGGTCGGCATCGCGTTTTGGCGCCGTGCCGAGCCAGGCTTTCCAGTCGATATCACCCGTAAAGTTGCCCTTGCGGACGCTGGTCTGGTGGTTGTACCACCAGCCATTCACCAGCCGCACATCGCCCACCTCGGCCGGCGTCAGCAGCTGCTTCGCCTCATGAAACAGCGGAAAGCTGCGGCGCTGCGTGCCCACCTGGACAACGCGCTTCGTCCGGCGGACGGCCTCAATGACGCGGTAGCCCTCCTCCGGCGTATGAACCATGGGCTTTTCGACGTAGACATCCTTGCCGGCGTTCACCGCGTCGATGACCATCTGGGCGTGCCAGTGGTCTGGCGTGGCGACGATGACGACGTCGATCGACTTGTCCTCCAGCATCCGGCGGTAGTCGCTGAACGGCTTCGCGCCGGTGGAGGCCACCTTCAGGCCGGCTTCCAGGTTGGGCTTGTAGACATCGCAGACCGCGCCCATTTCGACGCCGATCTCCTTGAACTCTCCCGTCAGCAGGCGGCCCCGCCCGCCGGAGCCGATGACCGCGCCGCGGATCCTGTCATTCGCTCCCAGGACTGCCGCGGCGGAAGCTGCCGTCGAAAGAAAACTACGCCGTATCATCACCTCACATCATCCCAAACTGCGTGAGGCCCGGCACTCTGTTACTGACGCACGCCGCCGCCACCTGGTTCATGACCGGCCTGATCTGGGTGATCCAGGTGGTGCACTATCCGCTGTTCGCGCGCGTGGGCGCGGCGGGCTACCGCGAGTACCAGATGGCGCACCAGGGGTTGATCACGCTGGTGGTGGGGCCGGCGATGCTGGTGGAGGCCGCCGCGGCGCTGCTTCTGCTGCTGGAGCGGCGAGACGCGCTGACACTGGCCGGCGCGGCCCTGCTGGCGGCGGTGTGGGCGTCCACGATGTTTCTACAGGTGCCGGCGCACAGCGCGTTGAGCGCGGGATTCGACGCCGAGGCCCATGCGCGACTGGTGAACACGAACTGGATCCGAACCATCGGGTGGACCACGCGGGGCCTGATCGCGCTTCTGCTGCTGGCGCGGAACGGCGTAAAATAGCGGGCGTGAACCGCCGCACGTTTCTCCCGCTCAGCGCCGCGCCGCTGCTGGCTCAGCCGCCCGGCCGCAAGTACAAAACCGCTCTCATCGGCTCCGGCTGGTGGGGGATGAACATTCTGCGGGAGGCAATCGCCTCGGGCGAGTGTTCCGTGGTAGGCCTGGCCGACCCCGACCCGGCGCAGATCGCCGCCGCGCAAACCGAGATCCGTAAGCTATCGAGCGACCAGCCGCGCGAGTACCGCGACTACCGTGAACTGCTGCGGAAGGAGCGGCCCGATATCGCCATCGTCGCCACGCCGGACCACTGGCACGCGCTGCCCACTATCGACGCCGTGAAGGCCGGCGCGCATGTCTATGTGGAGAAGCCGATCAGCCATACCATCGACGAGGGCAAGGCCATGGTGCGCGCCGCCCGCGAGGCCGACCGCGAAGTGGTGGTGGGGCTGCACCGGCGCGTCTCGCCGCACTGCATCTCCGGCATGGAGTTTCTGAAGTCCGGCAAGGTGGGCAAGATCGGCATGGTGCGCCTGTTCGCGCACGCCGCCGGCGGACCGGGGCAGAAGTCGCCCGACTCCGAACCGCCGCCGGGAATGGATTGGGACCTGTGGCTGGGCCCGGCGCCGAAGCGGCCGTTCAACAAAGCCATCCACCCGCGCGGCTTCCGCCAGTTCCTGGATTTCGCCAACGGCACGCTGGGCGATTGGGGCGTCCACTGGTTCGACCAGTTGTTCTGGTGGACCGAGGAGACGCACCCCAAACGCGTCTACTCCACCGGCGGCCGGTTCGTGCGGCAGGACTCCACCGACGCGCCCGATACCCAGATCGTCGCGCTCGATTTCGAAGGCTTCAAGTGCACCTGGGAGCAGCGCCACTACGCCGGCAACAGCGCCGAGGCCACGCCCATCGGCGCCTATTTCTACGGCACCAACGGCACCTTCCACCAGGGCTGGCGCGACGGCTGGACGTGGTTCCCGGCCAACAAGAACGAGAAGACCATCCACGTCGAGCCGCAGTTGAACTCGCCCGACGGCCAGAACATCAAGGAGCTGTGGGCGGACTTCCTCGACGCCATCAAGAAGCGCCGCCGCCCGGTCCGCGACATCGAAATCGGCCACCACGCCACCGCCGCCAGCCTGCTGGGGATGATCAGCATGAAGCTGGGCCGGTCCATTGAATGGGACGGCAAACAGATTCCGAACGACCCGGCGGCGAATCAACTGCTGCGGCGGGCCTACCGCAAACCCTGGGAGTACCCGAAGGTCTAAGCGAGCTGGACCACTGATTTCCCCACGCCGTCGCGATACGCTTCCAGATCCGCGAACGCCTTTTCGATATCGTCGAGCGGGCTGCGGTGGGTGACCACGGGCCCCAGGAAGGCAGGCCGTTCGGCGAGCAGTTCGATGGCCAGCGGCGTCTCGTTGTTGCTGCGGCGCACGTTGAACAGCGGGGCCTCCTTGCGGCGGAGTTCGTGAAAGTGGATGATGGGCTGCGCCTCGCTCGGAATGCCGGTGGCCACCACACGCCCGCCCTTGGCGACGGCGATGGCGGCGTGGTGCAGCGAACCTCCGCGCGTAACGCAATCGAGCACGGTCTCGACGCCGCGCCGGTGCGTGGCGGCCAGAATCTCGCGCGAGGGGTCCACTTCGGACGGGTCGATCACCACATCAGCGCCCATGGCGCGCGCCAGGTCCCGCCGGTGGGCAACGGGGTCAACCGCGTACACCCGGCGAACGCCCTGCATCTTGAGCATGGCGATCGTCAGGCTACCGATGGGTCCGCACCCGAAGACCGCGGCCGAGGCGCCGGGCGTGAGGTCGGCGAACCGCAGCGAGTGGAGCGCCACCGCCAGCGGCTCGAACAGCGTCCCTTCGGCCAGCCCGACGCCCGGCGGAATCGGCACCAGGCAGTGCTCCGGGACGGAGACGATATCGCGGAAGTAGCCAGGGTCTGGGCCAGCCGAAAGGAACCGGATGTTATCGCACAGGTTGTGCCGCCCGGAGCGGCACATGGGGCAGTGGTAGCAGTAGATGGCTGGCTCCAGAAAGGCGCGGTCGCCGGGCTGCCAGCCGGATACGCCGGGGCCGGTGGCCAGCACCGTCCCGGTAGGCTCGTGGCCTAGCACCATGGGAAACACGCTGGGGGTGTCCCCCACCGAACCTTCGGAAAAATTGTGAAGGTCCGAGCCACAGATACCGCAGTAGTGGACCCGGACCTGCACTTCGCCGGGCCCTGGGGCGTCCGGCGCGGCCTCCGTGATGTGGAAGCGATGTTGAGCGATGAGTTGAGCGATGCGCACTTATTTCTTAAACAGGTTCTCAAATGCGAGGCGTGCCGCGTGGACCGAGCGCGGAACGGAACGCTCCGGCGCGGCTGCCGCGGCGGCCACGGGCTTGGGCGGAGCGGGCGGCGGGTTGGAGTCCCGGGCGATGGTGACGCGCGGGCTGAAGAGTTCGCAGGAGTTCACTTTATCCTTCGCCGCGATACGCTCCGGAATCTCCCGCGTGCACTGGAAGTGCGCGGCGGAATCGAAGAACGCGCACTGTTTGCAGCAGCGCAGAGTGGCGGCGCACTTGGGGCACGGCTCCGCGAAGTCGAATCCATCGGGCAGCGCGTAGGAACAGGCGAAGCAGCGCGACGCGGTAACGTTCCGCACCAGCCGTGGCAGCCGCGGCGCGGTGACGTCCATCACGTGCCGGGGCGGCGGAAAGTGCTCTGTCAGCGGCCGGCTGCCCGAGCCTGTTTTCGATTCCGTGCCGCCGGCGTTCCCGTCCTGGTAGCCGTGCTGGCGATATTTGCGATCCCCGTCCATATGAGAAAGCTCCTGCATTGAAATAAAAAAACAGCCCCTCCCCGGGCGCGGCGCGAGGGCCGGCAGCCGGAGCACAAAACCAGAGTTTCAGGGAGAGAGACGAGGAAAGGTTAGACGGTGCAGGCGGGAAGGAAGAGAGCTTGCCTGGGGGGCCGTCCACTCACGTTGTACCACGAATACCCGGTGGGGGGAAGCGTGGGCTCGCCGTGGGCTGAAGGGGCTCGACCGGCGGCGCGGGCGATGCGGGGAGGGCAAGCAACCCTCTACTTCCAGCCTAGCGCGGGGCGTCAAGTTTTCGACCCCTCCGGCGAGCGCGCGACCCACCGAAACCCGCAGATATTGCGTGATTTACGCGATATTTTGAAAAGCTGTGAACGATTCCGGCCGGACCGGGCGTAAGCTGGTGGCAGGTGAGCACACCGTTAGGAGTGTCAATCCGCCGGCGCGAGGGCCCGGCCAAGTTGAGCGGGCGGGCGATGTATGTGGACGATGTGCCGTTCGCGGACATGCTCTATGGGGTGACGGTCCGTTCCACGCTGGCCCGCGGCCGCATCCGCGCCATCCATTTCGACCCTTCCTTCCCTTGGGCCGAGTGCATCGTCGTCACGGCGCGCGACCTGCCCGGCCCGAACCTCATCCCCGGCCTCGCTGATGATCAACCCTGCCTGGCCGCGGCGGAAATCCATCACGCCGCCCAGCCCGTTGTTCTGATTGCTCACCGCGACCGCTACATGGCCGAACGCGCGCGCCAATCGGTGACCATCGACTGCGATCCGCTGCCGCCCGTCTTCGACCCCGAAGCCGCAACCGAGTGCTTCAAAACCATCCTCATTGAGAAGGGCGACCTGGCGGCCGGATTCGCCGGCGCCGCCCACGTGGTGGAGGGCGTCTACACCACGGCGGCGCAGGAGCACGCCTACCTGGAGACGCAGGGCATGGCGGCGCGCGTGGAAGGCGGCACCGTCCTTGTCTGGGGGTCCATGCAGTGCCCCTACTACGTCCACCGCGCCGTGGAGCAGGTGCTGGCCCCGCTGCATGCGCGGGTCATTCAACTCGAAACCGGCGGCGGATTCGGCGGCAAGGAGGAGTACCCGTCGGTGATTGCCGTTCACACGGCGCTGCTGGCCGCCCGCGCCGCCGGCGCCACCGTGAAGATGATTTATAGCCGCGCCGAGGACATGGCCGCCACAACGAAGCGCCACCCGTCCCGCGTCCGCCACCGCACGGCCGTCGATGCGGCGGGCCGCCTGATGGCGATGGAGATCGACGTTCTGCTCGACGGCGGCGCCTTCACCACCATCTCCCCCGTCGTCCTCTCCCGCGCCGCCATCCACGCCGCCGGGCCCTACTTCTGCCCGAACATCCGCATCCGCGCCCGCGCCGTACGGACCAACCATCCTCCGCACGGCGCGTTCCGCGGCTTCGGCGCCCCCCAGACGCAGTTCGCCATGGAGCGGCAGATGGACGAGATCGGACGCGCCACCGCCGCCGGACCCGTCGAAGTCCGGCGGCGCAACTTCCTGCAACAGGGCCAGACCACCGCCACCGGCCAGCTGCTGCGCGAGCCCATGAATCTGCCCGCGCTCCTCGACGAAGCCATCGCACGCTCCGGCTACGGCACACGGCCCGGCATGGGCATCGCCGCCGTCATGCACGGCACCGGCTTCACAGGCACCGGCGAACGCGATCTCCACTCCTCCGTCCGCCTGGAACGTACCACCGGCGGCGTGCGCATCGTCACCGCGGCCACCGAGATCGGCCAGGGTTCCCACACCGTGCTGCCGCAGATCGTCGCAGCCGAAATGGGCATCCCGGTGGAACATGTGGAGATGGCCCCGCCCGATACGGCCATCGCGCCCGACAGCGGCCCCACCGTGGCCTCTCGCACCACCATGATCGCGGGCGGCCTGCTGGCCGAGGCGGCGCGCCAGCTGCGCAGCTCCAACGCCGCCAGCGCCACCGTCCACTACTCACCCCCGTCCGGCAGTTCCTTCGACGAAGCCAGCTACACCGGCGACGCCTACCCTGGCTTCGCCTGGGCCGTGAACGTTGCCACCGTCACCGTGGACCCCGAAACCGGCGAGGCCCACGTCCTGGACCTGGTGGCCGTGCAGGACGCCGGGCGCATCGTGAACCCGGTGCTGGCGGCCGGACAGGTGGAGGGCGGCGCCGCGCAGGCCATCGGCCTCGCGCTCTTTGAGGAAGTGCGCTACGAAGACGGCCGCGTGGCCAACGGCTCCCTGTCCCGGTACATCGTCCCAGGCCCGGCGGATCTGCCGCCCGTGCGGGCCTATTTCCAGGAGGCCACGGCCCGGCCCCGCGGGCTGGGCGAGTTGCCCATGAACGGGCCCGCGGCGGCTATCGGCAATGCCCTCACCGAACTGCTCGGCGCCCCCGCCGACCAGCTTCCCATGACCCCGGAAAGGATTCTGGCATGCCTTCCTACAACATGACCGTCAACGGCGAGCCGCGCACGGCCGAAGCCTGGCCGATGGAGCGGCTGCTCGACGTGCTGCGGCGCGACATGGGGCTCACCGGCGTCAAGGAAGGCTGCGGCGAAGGAGAATGCGGCGCCTGCGCCGTGCTGCTCGACGGGCAGTTGGTGAACGCCTGCCTGGTCCCGGCCGCGCAGGCCGAAGGCGCGTCCATCACCACCATCGAAGGACTGGCGAACCCGCGCCTCCAGGAGGCCTTCCTCGAACTCGGCGGAACGCAGTGCGGTTTCTGCACACCAGGCATGTTGCTGGCCGCCGAAGCGCTGCTGCGGGCGAATCCGCATCCGTCCGATACGGAGATCCGCACCGCGCTCGGCGGCAATCTTTGCCGCTGCACGGGCTACATGGGCATAGTGGCGGCAGTGCGGAGAGTGGCCGAATGAGGAGCTACGTACCAGACTTTGAAATGGCCACGCCGCTCGACATCGCGGCGGCGCTGCGCCTGCTGGCCGAAGGCGCGCGGCCCTTCGCCGGCGGCACCGATCTGATGGTGGAACTGGAGGCCGGCACGCTCCGCGGGCGGCGTTTTGTCAACCTCTGGCCGCTGGCGGAACTGCGCGGCGTCACCCCCGGCGCTGACCGGCTGCGGATCGGCGCGCTGACCACCTATACGGACCTGCTGGCCAGCGACGCCATCCACCGCGAGTACCCGATGCTGGCCGCCGCAGCCCGTGAAACCGGCAGCGTGGCGATTCAGAACCGCGGCACGCTCGGCGGCAACCTCGCCAACGCATCGCCAGCGGCCGATTCGCCCCCCGTGCTGCTCGCCTATGACGCCGAAGTGGAGCTGTGGTCGGAGACGGGCCGGCGCGTGGTTCCCTACGAAACGTTCCATTGCGGGTACAAACAGACGGCGCTGCGGGAAGGCGAATTGATCGCCGCCATCCTGTTGCCGCCGCGCGCCGCCCGGCCCGATGGCGCCTGGCGCGAACGCTTCCGCAAGGTGGGCGCGCGGCGGGCGCAGGCCATCGCCAAGCTCAGCCTCGCCGCCGTGGCGTGCGTGGAAGGCGGGGTGCTCCGCGAACTTCGCATTGCCTTCGGCAGCATGGGCCCCGTGCCGCTGCGCTGCCGCCACATGGAGGCGGCCATCCTGGCCGGCCATCCGCCGCCATTCGACGAACTGACCCCGGTGGATGACTTCCGTTCCACCGCCGCCTACCGCCTCCGCGTCGCGCGGAATCTGCTCGAAACGTTTCTGCGCGAATACGTGATGGAGTCCGGCGTGGGTTCTCGCGTAGACTGACACTACACCCATGGCTGCCCCGCGCCCCATCTCCACGCCCGGAAAGTGCGGATGCACCGGCATCCACCCGGGTGCGGACATCCTGCCCGTCATCGCGGCCCCAGACCAGACGGGCGGCAAGATCCGCAACACCATCCGCATGGACCTCATCTCCATCGCCTGCTGGCGTTTGGATGACACGGGCTTCGAGTTCGGCTCCTCCTTCGTGCGTTCCGATACGAAGGACGACTTCGCTTCGCTCGCCAGACTGCGGGACCAGTATCCCGGCGCACCCATGTCCGTCTTCGGCCACGCCGATCCGGTCGGGGACGACGCCTTCAACAAGCAACTCAGCGGACGCCGTGCGCAATCGATCTACGCCGTGCTCGTGCGCGACACGGCCATCTGGGAGACCCTCTACCAGGCTGCCGGCAGCGCCGAGGGCTGGGGCCAGGGCTCCATCACCCACATGCTCACCGCGCTCGGCTACGACGCCGCCGCCGGCTACTCCGCCGCCGTGCAACAGTTCCAGCAGGACCACGCCCTGCAGCCTGTGGATGGCATCGCCGGCACGCAGACGAGGGCGAAGCTCTTCGCCGCCTACATGGGCTACCTGTGCCCAGCCCAATGGACCAAGAGCGACTTCCTCGGCGCCGGCGCCGACTCCGGCGGCAAGGGTGACTACCAGGGCTGCGGCGAGTTCAATCCACAACGCGTCTTCTCGCAGGAGGAGGAGCAGCGTTTCCTCCAGGCCGAGCACAAGGCGGAACGGAATGAGTTAAACGCCATCAACCGCCGCGTCGTCATTTTCCTGTTCCGCCCCGGCACCGTGGTCACCCCCGCCAAATGGCCCTGCCCGCGGTCGAGCGAAGGTACCACCGGATGCGTGAAGCGGCAGTGGTCCGACGGAACAACGCGGCGCTCCGCGCAGGCCGAACGCCGCGAATTCGGCGAGACGCAGGACACCTTTGCCTGCCGCTTCTACCACCGCCTGGCCGCGGTCTCCCCCTGCGAAGGCGTGGAGCCGAAGCTGGTGGAGCTGATCATCCCGCTCGAAGAGGACCTCGACGACGACCCCTACGAACCGGACCGCGTCCGCCTCCGCCAACTCGACGGCGGCTACCAGAGCGAACTCGTCGAGGGCGGCCCCGACGTGCGGCAGGATGGCAAGCATCCGCTGCACTACTACCATTTCCACCAGGTGCCGCCGGGGCTCTACACCGTCGAGGTGTGGACGCACGAGCACTGGCACACGGTCCTCGACGGTCTGACGGTTTCAACGGCGGGAGCCTTCCTCGGCCAGCAGTCGGTCGAAGCCTCGACCACGGGCGAGGACATGGGCACGCCGGAAGAGTGGATCGTCGACGAACTGCTGGAAGAAGAAGAACTCGACATGGGCTGCTGCTGAGAGGGAACGATGGGAACTTCGGTGCCGGTAGAGTTGAAGCCGATTGTGCGCATCCGCGTGCGCTGCAAGGAGGATCATAAGGACCCCTGGCTGCGGCGGCTCTACGTGGTGTGGGCGCCGCTGCCTCCCATGGCCGATGCGGCTCTGTTCTCCGTCGCGCAGTCCGACAGCCTGGGCTACCTCTCGCCGCCCCTTAACGACCTGGACCCCACGCCCGACAAGAGCATTCCACTCGTTGTCGATGTCGACTACCAGTTCTACTTCGTTCGCTATCCGGACGCCTCGTTCGCCAACAGCCTGGCGCAGGAACTGAACACCGTTGCCGGCGCGAAAAGGAAGTGGGGCGAGCCGCGCGTGTTGCGGGCGGTGCTGACGCAGACCGGTGTGGACAAGAAAAAGAAGCCCATCCTCGAAGGCGTAATCTCACTCGATGAGGACCCGGCGTGGTTCCTGCCGCAGGGCAGCCCGCAGTACGGCAACTGGCTGCTGTTCCGCGATATGCCGGGAACGGGATCGAACAAGAAGGATGCCGACATTCAGTGCCGGCCGCTGTTTCAACAGGTGCGCCGGCTGCAGTTCCACCTCGGCCGCCTGCGCTATCCCGTCGGCAATCAGTGGCACCCCTACTCCCCGGAACCGGCCATGGATGCCAAGGGGCGCACCAAGTACCAGCTCTACCCCAACGAAGGCGTCTTTGACGTCTGCCTGTGGAATGCCGTGCTGCTGTTCCAACGAAACGCGCGCGCCGGCGAAGCCATCAAGCTGGACCCTGCCAAGCCGCGCGTCCCCACGCTGGCGGCCGGGTCGCTCGATCCCCTGCCCGCCGCCGCCGACGCGCATGTGGAAATCCGGGACTCGCTGCAATATGTCAGCGACATCGACGCCAGCCCTGGCGAAGCCTTCGCCGCCATCCCCGACCCGCAAACCGCCATCGTCGACACCTCCACCGCCGATGCCATCAAGCAGTGGCTGACGAAGGACTTTCGCAAGCCGGGCAAGGTGCTGGTTTCGCGGCCCGAGTGGATCCCGTGGATCTCCTGGATGCAGGAGGATGCCTACTCCGTCATCGAACAACTGGCCGCGGAACTCACCCGGCTCCATGTCGATTTCACCAATGGCTTCCAGGTGAACAACGGTTTCCGCGATACCCGCATGAGCGTCACCGTGGCCGGCGCCGGGCAGGCCATCTACTCCATCCACAAGTCCGGATTCGCCTTCGACATGGCGATGCAGGATTACGTGGCGCCGCGCACCGATGCGCCGCTCTACTTCGAAAAGGACGAAGCCGCCTCCGGCAAGCGCGTGAAGTGGATTGTCTACGCGCTGGCGAAGGCGGACCAGATCGGCGCCGGACCGTTTGAACCGCATGTGGAGTACAAGGATTCCATCCGGCCCTGGTTGTACGATCCCACCTCACCCGAAGGCGGCAGCACCCAGCCGGAACTCGTCATCGCGGGCAGGAAGTTCCTGAACTTCACCAAGGTCTGCGACCACTTCCTGCTGCGCCGCATCAGCGCGCATGAGACGGGCTGGCAGGGCACCAACGCGGTCACTTACACACTCAGCGATGCCGCCGCCCTCGGCGAATTCATCAACGGGCTGAAGGCCCACCTGTCCCGCTCCGGCTACACCCCGGAGGCCAAGGCGAAAATCGACGGCACGGAGTTCCCGCTCGCGGACCTGAAGGACCTGCAGAAGCACCTGGCCGCGTGGCGCCAGGCGACGGCGACGCACAACCCCACGCCAACGGTCCGCGTCGAGCCGTGGACCAAGGAAGGGGCAAAAGTCATCCAGTCGCTGCGCAGCAAGGCACTGGCCGGGCGGAAGGTGAAGCTCATTGTCGACGGCTACTGGAGCGGCGGAAAAGGCGCCGAGGGCTTCCCGGAGCCGCTGCCTCCGCCGCCACCGCCAAAGGAAGGCGAGACCCCGCCGGAGCCGCCCGCCGGCCCCGTGGAAGGCACCATCACGCTGAGCTCCAAGGCCGAATTCCCCCTGAAATTCGCCTTCGTCATGAGCCCCATCACCACGCCCAAGCAGATCACAGCCAGCTCCGTCATCGAACTCGGCGCGCTTGTTGGCCATCCCGCCCATATGGAGTGGTGGCACTTCCAATATGAGCCGGGCTACAACGGAAAGAAGTGGGGCGAGATTCTGGAACTGATCGGCTGGACGCGGGATGGCCTGCTGGGCCAGGAGGGCAGCACCGGCTTCCACGGCCTCTACGGGCTGGGCTATCTGCCGGACGGCCTCGACAAGAACGCCACCTGATCGGCAGCTAGCGGATCTCCATCCACAGGCTGCCCCCGCGGTGCGGGACCAACAGCGGCATCCGCGCCGCTACCAGTTCCCGGCGGCACTTGTAGAACCAGTCCGTCAGGAATAGCACCCGCGCCCGCGCGTTGTTGTGCAGCCAGGCGCGCAGCAGGTACGCCTCGTTCCAGGACCGGTTCTGCCCGGCAATCCAGTCCCGCGGATACTCGAACGGGTAGAAGATGTCGTGGATATGGACGTGGACGCCGGGCCGCAGCGCGGGCAGGATGCGGAACAGGTAGTCGAGAACGTCGCTGCCGGTCTTGGCGACGTGTGAGGAGTCGATGAAGAGAATGTCGCCCGGCCCCAGCTCCGCGAAGAGGTCCAGCGGGACGTCCTGCAGTTTGGCAGGCAGGATCGCCGCGGCGGCGGGGCCAAGCAGTTCGCGCGCCAGTTCCGGGTGCGGGTCAATGAAGGTGAACCGCGTCGAGGAGCCCAGGTGCCGCGCGTCGATGTCCAGCGCCGCGCACGACGAGTAACCCGAGCCCACTTCGATGTAGCGCGCCGGGCGCAAGTGGGCCATCACGGCCAGTAGCGCCAGCGCATCGGCCAGCGGAAAATTGGGGTTGGCGTAGTGGTAGCGGTGGCCCGTCGCGGGTTGCTCCGGAAACGGGTGGGACAGGTAGTGGCCCGCCATTCGCTCGAACCATTCCAGGAACAGCCGCTCTTCCAGGCCCAGCTCGGCCAGCGGAGTTTCGGGCGCCGCCTCCAGCGTCATGGCGCGTTCCACGCTCGGGTCGGCCGGGTCGACCAGCGGCGAATAGAAGTGGCCTGGCGGAACCCAGGTGGCCGGAGTGTCAGACATCTCAGCTATGAGCGTAGCAGTCCCACGCTTGCGAAATATTGCTCCTGCGCCCTCAACCCTCCGTCTGTCTATCACTTACGCCGTCCGCCCGGCCGCTGCGTTCGGCCGCTTTCGCTTGCCGTCCGTGCCAGAATGCGGAAGTGGACGGCGGTTGCCCGCCAGGCGCAGCGGGGACGGCAAAAAAATCGCAGGACCGTCCCAGAAGTAGTTGAAAACAAAAGACCGCATGTCGGACGGTCCGACGCAAAAACCGCTACAGTAGGGAGGATGACCCGCCGCCAGCTCCTCCACGCCGCGCCCTTCCTGCTCACCACCGCCAAGGGCCAGCCCCGGACGCCCATCACCGGCCAGGGCGAACATACCTATGAGGTCCATCATGACTTTCTCCAGCTCCCGGAGAAGCTGAAATTCGGCAACACCCACGGCATCGTCGTCGACGCGCAGGGCCGCATCATCGTCGCCCACACGGTCCACGCGACCAGCGAGTCGCCCGACGCCATCGCCATCTTCGACCCCGCCGGCCGCTTCATCAAGTCCTGGGGCGCCGACCTCCGCGGCGGCGCCCACGGCCTCGTCATCCGCAAGGAGGGCGCGCAGGAGTTCCTCTACATCTGCGATAACGTCAAGGGCTTCGTCCGCAAAACCACGCTCGACGGCGAAGTGGTCTGGGTCCTCCACGCGCCCATGATGTCCGGCCTGTACAACAAGGCCTCCGAGTATAAACCCTCCACCCTCGCCGTCGCGCCCAACGGAGATCTCTACATCGCCGACGGCTACGGCAAGTTCTTCATCCACCACTACGACGCCAACACCAACTACATCCGCACCTTCGGCGGCTCCCGCGCGCTGATGGACCGCGACCCGAAGGTGGAAACCGGGCCCGGCAGCACCATCTGGCCCCACGCCGCCGCCATCGATACCCGCAACGGCGC
>CAZWDD010000003.1:0-22525 GCA_964632345.1 uncultured Solibacteraceae bacterium
TGCAGTCCTTCGATCGTGCAGGCCTCTTCACCGACCACGGCCCGATCGTAGGCGTCAACGCCAATGCCTCCAACCCGCACTATGAACCTGAACCAGGCGTCAGCGAGCCCATCGGACAGGACGATGTGGTCCTCATCGACCTATGGGCGAAGCTCAAAAAACCGGGCTCTGTTTACTACGACATCACCTGGACTGGCTTTACCGGCGCAGTGATTCCCTCCGAGATCCAGCGCGTTTTCGACATCGTGACCGGCGCCCGTGACGCTGCGGTCACCCGCGTCCAAAACGCAATTGCCGCCGGGTTGCCCCTGGCTGGATTTGAGGTCGATGACGCGTGCCGCGGGTTCATCCGCGAACACGGCATGGCCGATTACTTCATCCATCGTACCGGCCACTCCATTGGTGAGGACGTACACGGTTCCGGCGCCAATATGGACAATCTGGAGACCCACGACGAGCGACGCGTCATACCGTGGACCTGCTTCTCCGTCGAACCCGGTATCTATCTTCCTGCCTTCGGCATTCGCAGCGAAGTCAACGTTTTTGTTGGAGACCGGGAAGCCCGCGTCACCGGCGAACGGCAGACGGCGCTCGTGAAGATATAAACTATTGGGGCAGTTCCAATTTCTCGAGGACAAACTATGAAGAAACTACTCTTCCTCAGCCTCCTCGCCACCGCGATGTTTGCCCAGGACGGCAAGACGCATCTCAAGGTTGGCGACATGGCTCCGGAGTTTACGAAGTTGAGTTCCTCGGTTCCCGGCAAGTCGTTTTCGCTGGCGGATTTCAAGGGTAGCAAGACCGTCGTGCTCGCCTTCTTCCCGCTCGCGTTTACGGGTGGCTGAACCGCGGAAATGAAAGGATTCCAGGCTGGAATCAAAAACTTCAACGAAGCGGATTCTCAGGTGTTCGGCATCAGCGTCGACGCCGCTCCATCCCTCAAGCGCTTTTCTGACGACCTGCAGCTTGAGTTCCCTCTCCTGTCCGATTTTCCCAACAAGGCAACGGCAAAAGCATACGGCGTTCTGATGGGTGACCGTGGCATCGCCAGCCGCACCACCTTCGTGATTGACAAGACTGGCAAGATTGTCGAAATCATTGCGGACGGCCGGCCGGCTCCTCACAACGAAGCCTCCATCGCCGCCTGCCAGCGAATCAAGAAGTAGTCTTAGCCCTCAGCGAGCCCTCCACAGCGGTTACGATCTCCGCGGTGGAGGGCTTTCCGCGTTGTGCATAGGCGATCCGCCCGTCCGGGCCGATAACGTAGACGGTCCGCCGAACCAGTCCCCATCCGCACTGGTATGCCCGGCACACTTCCCATCCGCTGTCTACCAGCAGCGGAAATGGAAATCGGTACTTCGCCAGGAACTTCGCGTGCGCGCCCGGCCCCTGTCCGTTTACCCCGAAGACAACTGTTCCCAGGCGCTCGAACTGGCCCCAATCGTCCCGTATCTCGCATAGCTGCTTCGTACAGATCGTCGTGTCGTCTCCGGGGTAGAACACCAATACCACCGGTCGCCCGCGTAGGGCTGCCAATTCCACGGTGGCACCCGTCTGGTCCGCGAGCCGGAACGCCGGCGCCGGCGTTCCCACCGCCAGCGGCGGGCCGAATAACCAATTCATCATCCTGTCCTCCACAATAGTTCATATGGAAGATTTGGCGCGAAAGGCGCTTGATTGGGCCCTTGGGGCGGGTGTCGAATACGCCGATGTGCGCGCCGTCGAAACGCGCTCGCAGGATCTGGCCTCCCGCGACGGCCGGGTTGCGCAGGCTGAGGACTCCGAGTCCGCCGGACTTGCCGTTCGTGTCCACGCTGGCGGCGGCTGGGGTTTCGCTGCCACCGATGACCTCTCGCCCGCAGGTCTGGAGAAGGCGGTCCATAAGGCGCGGGCCATCGCCGCTGCCAGCGCGCTTACCGTCCGTGGTCCGATTTGCCTTGCCCCGGAGCCGGTTCATCGCGCTGTATGGACATCGCCCTGCGCGGTCGACCCGCTTTCGATCTCCGTTGAAACGAAACTTGCCCATCTGCTTGCTGTCGATGCCGCGCTACGGGAAAACAAGGCTGTTACTCTCTCCGAGACTGCGTTTCATGCCACCCGCTCCCGCCAGTGGTTCCTTTCCAGTGAAGGTAGCGTCATCGATCAGACCCGCACATATACGGGTGCCGGCTGCGCCTGCCATGTCTTCCAGGATGGCGATCTCCAGAAGCGCTCCTATCCGAATTCATTCGGCGGCCAGTATCAACTGAAGGGGTGGGAACTCGTCGCCGAACTCGACATGCTCGCTCATGCCCCTCGCCTTGCTGCGGAGGCTGAACAACTCCACTCCGCCCATCTCTGTCCCGCAGGTGACCTCACCCTCATTCTCGACAGCTCCCAACTCGGCCTCCAGATCCACGAGTCCATCGGCCATCCAATTGAACTGGATCGAGTCCTTGGCAGCGAAGCCAACTACGCCGGCATGAGCTTTCTGACTCTTGATCAACTCCGGACCCTTCGCTACGGGTCGCCTCTCGTCAACGTCGTCAGTGATGCCACCGTTGCTCACGGTCCTGGCCTCGGCACCTTTGCTTTTGACGACGAGGGCGTCGCCGCACAGCGAGTCGACATCATTCGCGAAGGCCTCTTCACCGGATATCTCACCAGCCGCGAATCGGCCCCGGCAATCGGGGAGGCCCGCTCCAACGGTTGCATGCGTGCTGCCGGTTGGGACCGCCTGCCCCTCATCCGCATGACCAACACCAGCCTTCTTCCCGGCGCTGCCACACTCGACGAACTCTTCGACGTCCCCCATGCGATCTACATGGAAACGAACAAGAGCTGGTCGATCGACGATAAACGCTATAACTTCCAGTTCGGCTGCGAAATCGCGTGGGAGGTGCGCCATGGCCGCCGGGTGCGTATGCTTCGCAACCCTGTCTACAGCGGCATTTCCACGCAGTTCTGGAACAATTGCCAGGCTGTCGGGAATCGGGAGCTCTGGACCCTCTGGGGCGTGCCCAATTGTGGCAAGGGCCAGCCGGAACAGGTGATGGGAACCGGCCACGGCGCCAGTCCTTCCCGCTTCGGTAACATTCGCGTGGGGAGCCTGTGATGATGGATCAGGACGTACAGAAGTGGTTTGATCAGGTACTGGGGGAGGCGCGGTCTCACGGCGTACGCGACGTCGAGATGGCCGTCGCCGCGGGGGAAAGCTCCCTCACACGCTTCGCCAATAACACCATCCATCAGAACGTCAGCGAGGAGTCGTGCGGAGTTTCGATACGAGTGAGTATCGGAAAGCGAACGGCGCGCGCTTCTACCAACCGGCTCGATCGCTTGGCCGCTGCCACGCGTTCCGCCATCGACCTTGCACGCGCCAGTGAACCCGACGATCATCTTCTTCCGCTCTTTGCGCCAGAGCCCGTCACGCCCATCAACCGCTGGGACCCCGCCACTGCCGCCTGCTCCCCTGCTTCTCGTGCCGGGGCCGTGCGTGACGCCATCGCCATTGTTGAATCCTCCGGCCACATCGCCGCCGGCATTTACGAAACGGTGTCGTCACGTTATTACCTGCTCAACAGCAACGGTGTCTTCGCGCGGCATGACGAAACCGGCGCCACCTTCTCCATCACCGCCACGGCTCGTGACTCCAGCGGATGGGCCAAGCAGAGTGCTGTCCACGCGTCTGCGCTCGACACGGCTGCGCTGGCCCGTCAGGCCGCCATGAAGGCGTCCCGGTCTGCCTCGCCAAGACGCATGGACCCAGGTTGCCACCGTGTTCTGCTGGAACCGGCCGCCGTCCTCGACTTCGTCGGCCAGATCTTCCCGGATTGCTCCGCCACCGCCATCGAGGAGGAGCGAAGCTTCCTTACTGGCCGGCGTTCCGATCGTATCTTCGGCGAGAACATCACCATCCTTGACGACGTCCGTCACCCTCACCAGGATGGTGCCCCCTTCGACGGGGAGGGCGTGCCTCGACGCGCGCTGACCCTCTTTCGGAACGGGGTGCCGGATGAAATGCCCGCCTCCCGCGCTTCAGCCGCCCGGCTCGGCGCGCCGTCCACCGGGCACGGGCTAAGCCTTCCCAATGAGTCGGGTGAAGCCGTTTCGAATGTCATTGTTGAGGGCGGCGTCTATACCCGCGAAGCGCTCTGCCGGCAACTCGGCCGGGGCATCCTTGTGACGCGCCTCTGGTACATCCGCGAAGTCGACCCCTTCCGCAAAATCATGACCGGCATGACTCGCGACGGCACTTTTCTCGTCGAGGACGGCGAGATAGTCTGCGGGCTTCACAACTTCCGGTTCAACGAAAGCGTGATCGATGCCCTCAATCGCGTCGAGGCGATGTCCCCCTCCGAGCGTGCTTCCGGCGAAGAGGCCTTCGATATGGTGGTCCCCGCCATGCTCATCGACGGCTTCCAGTTCAGCGAAGTGACTCTCTTCTAAAGGAACCCATGTTCATCCTCCTGCTCGCTGCCGTCATCGAGGTCGGCTCGCAAAAACAGCTCTTTATTGACCACAAGTTCATCGAAAGCTCGGAAGGCATTACCCTCACCGTCCAGCAGCCGGTGCAACCGCGGGACAAACTCGTCACCGCGGACGCGCCTTGGGAGAGCGACGCCCACATCGGTAGCTACTCAACCGTCGCGCAGGAAAACGGCGTCATTCGCCTCTGGTACGACGTTCGCGCCGGTACCCCCGAACCGGGCAAGAACCCGCCCTTCATGGGTCTGGCCTATGCGGAGTCAACCGATGGTGTTCGCTTCGTGAAAAAGCCTCTCGGCCTGGTTGAGCGCAACGGCAACCGTCAGAACAACATCGTCCTGCCGCCACGCCCAGACTGGCTCACCGTCGGTGGAGGTACCGTCTGGCGTGACGACAATCCCAATGCCGCCCCCGATGCCAGGTATAAGAGCTGGAGCAAGATGTACCACAAGCCGGGCAGCCCCATCCGGGGGCCTCACCGCGTCTGGAAGTCGCCGGATGGCATTCATTGGACCCACGAGGAACGCGAGGTCACCGGGTTGCGCGCGGCCGATACCCAGCCCTCCTGGTTTTGGGATCCTCGCATCGGCCGGTACGTTGCCTACTCGCGCGAATGGGTCCGGGAGCGCTCCGGCTTCGGTACCCGCATGGTCAGTTACAACGAGTCCGATGACATGCTCAACTGGCGCGCCATGCACTTCGCCTTTGAGCCCGATGAACGGGATGCCGCCGCCGCTCCCATGATGGTCCTCGATCCGGAAAAACTCACCGTCAACGGCGAAAACATCATGCCCCGCCGCGAACAGCGGTCTGCCGCCTCCGCTGGGGAGGATCAGGTCCTCACGCCCATGTCGCCGCTGGATTTCTACGGTCCCGGCGTCTTCCCCTATGAAGGCGTTTATCTCGCACTCATTCCCGTCTTCCACCACTGGCGCGGGTCCGGCGCCAACACGTTCCCCAGTACCGGTGATGTCCAGCTCGCGGTCAGCCGCGACGCCCGCCACTTTACTCGGCCTGGTCCGCGCCGTGCGTTTCTCACCACCGGCATGGACGGCTCCTGGGACTCCAAGTGGATCTACCCTGTCCTCCGACCCGTTCGCATGGGCGATGAGCTGTGGATCTACTACATGGGCACGAATCACGATCATGCCGGCCGCGTGGACCCGAAATCCGTCCGTGAGGAGTCCGCAATCACCCGTGCGATTCTTCGTCTTGACGGCTTCGTCGCTGCCGAGGCGGACTATGAAGGGGGCTCGTTGCTGACGCCACCCCTTCGTTTCACCGGGTCTACCCTCGAACTCAATCTCAACACCGGTGCGGGCGGCGTCGCAAAGGTGGAGATCCTCGACGCCTCCGGAGAACCCATCCGCGGATTCACCATGGCGGAGGCTGACGAGCGCAACGGCAATGGCGTCCGTTTATTGGCCTCTTGGAACGGCGGCGCCACCGATGTCAGCCAACTCTCCGGCCGACCTGTCCGCCTCCGCTTCAAAATGCGAGCCGCGAAACTCTTCGCATTTCAGTTTCGCTAGCTAGAAGCCGTAAAGCCGGGCTGGATTCTCTACCAGGATCTGCCGGCGGACGGCTGCATCGGGCGCCCAAACGGCTAGTTGATTCAACAGCCGCGCGTCGTCGATCGGCAGCGGGGCGCTGACCTCGGTTGCCTTTCGTCCCGCTGGCCCCGGCGAGTCTGGATGCGGCCAGTCCGTTCCCCAAACAATTCGTGCCGGATTCGCTGCGACCAGCATCTTTGCCAGCGGCGCCGCGTCCGAATAGTCGGGGGCACGGTCACTCGCGCGGTAGGCGCCGGAGATCTTCACATAGGCCTTGCCTGACTTCACCAACTCCACCAGCGTTGCGAACCCCGCCTGCCCTACGCCGAGTGCCGCCTTCGCCTCGCCGAAATGGTCAAACACTACCGGCACAGGCGCCTCTAATACGAGGTCACGAATTCCGCTGATTACTCCAAGCGGGGCGTACATTTGAATGTGCCAGCCCCGCCGCCACATCCGCTCCGCCGCGCGCTGCAATCGGGCCTGCCCCTGCGCCGGGTCCGTCACTCCCGCCGTTGTCAGGTTCAACCGGATGCCCCGCACGCCGCCCCGATGCATCGCATCCAACTCATGCTCACTGGTCTGCTCGTCGATGACCGCAACGCCCCGAGCACCCTGCCCGATTTCGCGAATTCCATACAGCGTTGCCCGGTTATCCGTACCGTAAACCGACGGGGTGACGATCACCACCCGCTCCATTCCCAGCGTTCCCATCATACGCCGCATCGCCTCCGGCAGAGCTGGTTGTGGCGTATACCCTCGTGAAGGAGAGAACGGAAATCGGGCCGGATCCCCGAATATATGCGTGTGGCAGTCTGTCGCTCCGGCCGGAACCGGAAAGGAAATCCGGGTGGCTGCCGCAGCGCTAAGCAGGAACTCGCGCCTGTTCATAGACCCATCAGCTTCGACGCGTTTGTCCACGTCAGTTTTCGGAACACCTCGGGCGTTGTCAACTCGCGCAGCGCCGCCAGCGTCTCGCGTCCCACACACTTCCCTTTCAGCCTCGGCAACAATGCGCTGCTTCCCGTCCCGCGCCCGTCCCGGCAGGTACAGTCGCTGCCGAACATCAGCTTATCCTGGTGCCGCGCCAGGAACTCCCTTGCGAATCCCGCATCCCGCCGCAGCGCGTTATTCCCCGAGTTCGCCGACAGGTCGCCGTACAGGTTGGGATACTCCTGCAGCCAACGGTCCGTTACCCCGTCTCGCATTACCCGCCCCTCCGGATACTCGGTGTTGTTCGGGACGTCCCGGCTTATCGAGGCCCAGAATAGATTCGCGTGCCCGATAAAGGTCGTTCGCTTGTGCGCCCTTAGCACCTTGTCGAACTGCTCGTACCCCGTATTCCAACCCTTTTCATCCGCGAACGGCGATGCTTGCTGGAAGTGAATCAGCACCGGCACGCGCCGCTCCGCGCAGAGATCGTAGACCCGCCGCATCTCCTTTGCGTCGGCTGCTGTGTGATTCTTCATCTCGCCGATGCCTCGCGCCCCTGCGTCCAAAGCCCGTTCCAGCGCCTTCAGGTTTCCATCGATCGATGGGTCCGCCGCCACATACCAGATGAACGTGCCCGGATACTTCGCCGACTCTGCCTTTGCCCGGTCCACCGCGTTCAGCATCGTCAGCAGCACGGCCTTCTGCGTGCCCATCCCGGCAACGTGCGCGTAGGACTCCGCGCCGCCCCGCCGCGGATGCAGATGGATGTCCACCACCGGTCCACCCCACTCTTCGCGTGTCTGCGCATGCAGAACCGCTGCCCCGCATCCTAGGAACTGCCGTCGATTCATGCCTAACCTTTTATCAGATCGACCATCCCGCCAGGTACTCCGCATGCTCCCGGATGTCCCGCGGCCACTTCGCCGTCAATTCCCGGAATCGATCCTCGTCACCAGCGTACAGCGCCCGCATCGCTTCTTCGAAGCCGGGCCGGTTCCCCGCTACGGCGGTCAGGAATCGCCCTGCAGATTGCCGCGCCAACTTCGCCCGCTCAGCGGGCTTGCGCATCGCCGCCTCCACGAGTCGCCGCATCGCTGCCGACGCGCCGCTCGGCTGCTCCTCCAGCCACTCCCAATGCCGTGGCAGCAGCGATACTTCCCGCGGAACCACGCCCAACTTCGGACGCCCGCGCGCCGGCCCCTCCGGCTCCAGCGGCAACTCTTCTCGCAGGTTGAAATCTACCTGCCGCCCTGTCGCGTCGTCGAAGAACAGCAAACCCTCTTCGCCCTTCCGTTCCGCCCACTCCCGGGCGGACAGGATCGCCTCCGCGCGGTCGCCATAGCCAACCCGCTTCGGCCCACAGAATACGGTAAACGTCCGGTAGTCCTTCATGCGCACGATATTACCCGGATAAAATACCCTTCCGCAACACCCATGTCGTCATGCACCGCTGTCCGTCCACCACCGTCGTCTTCAGCGGGTCGGCCAGTTCTCCTCCCAACTCGCGGGTCCATCGCTTCAACCCCTCCGCATCCACCAGGTATCGTTCGGATCCGTCCGGCAGCCGCTGCCATCCCGTCCGCAGTCCGTCCATTCCGATTGACGATGCCAGCCGGCAGAACAGCAGTCCCCCGGGCCGAAGCACACGCCACATCTCCCGCAGCATGGCGCCAAACTGCGCCTCGTCCGCCGCGAAATGCAACACCGCGCTGCTGATGACAACATCGAAACGCCCGTCCTCAAACGGCAGGTTTTCCACTCGCGCCAATCGGAACCCCTCCCATTCCGGCATCGTCTCCGATGCATCCACGCCGTAACAGGTATAGCCCGCCCGGCGCAGATAGACCAGATTCCGCCCTCCTCCGCACCCCGCGTCCAGCACCCGCATCCCTGGCTCGATCCGCCCCCGCAGAATCTGATCGAACAGATAGATGTCGATTTCCCCGAACTCCTCCCGCAGCCGGTTCATATCGTGATCAACTCCACGCGGAACTCGGCTACCCGCTCCGGTATCACCGTCACGCCCAGTCCCGGGCCCGCGGGCGCCGTCACCATTCCGTCGGCACCCATCCCGATCTCCTCTTCAATCACCGCATCCCGGAAGGGACTCTCCGTCTGGTCGAACTCAAACATCGGCGGCGGCGCCGCAAGCGCCTCCGTGATGGGCGGCCATGTCGCCATCCATTGGAGGATTGCCGCCGTCCGCACGGCCGTGCCCCAGTTATGCGGCACCAAACGCATATCGTTCAGCCAGCAGGCGTTCGTCAGCCGGCGCGCTCCGGTCAGCCCCACGATTTCTACCTCCGGCTGCAGGATGTCCACCACTCGTCCCTGCACATACTCCCGCAACAACCGGTCGGCGTCCCACGTCTCGCCACCGGCCAGCGGAATCCCGGTCGCCTCGCGCAGTCGCCGGTAGCCGGCGATGTTATCAGCCAGCACCGGCTCCTCCCACCATGCCAGGTCGAATACTTCCAGCTTTCGCCCCAACGCCACTGCGGTCGCCGCGTCGTAGGCGCAGTTGGCGTCCACCGCCAGTCCTACCTCATTTCCTATCGCCTCCCTTACCGCTCGCACAATCCGCCGGTCGATCTCTGGTCCGAACCCCACCTTCATCTTCACTGTCCGGAATCCGCGCTCCGTCCATCCGGCGGCCTCCTCCGCCAGTCCTCGTTCCAGGTCGGGCCAATCTTTCCGGTACAGCGCCGTGCAGTATGGCAGCACCCGGTCGCGCCACACCTTCCCCATCAACTCCCGCACCGGTTTCCCCAGTGCCTTCCCCTGGAGATCCCATACCGCCATGTCCAGCCCTCCGCACACCGGCGCTCCCACGCGGCTCTGCAGCACCATCGGCGGCCGCAGGGACTCATAGATTCCCTCCGCTTCAAACGGCGACCGTCCGATGACTATCTCCCGCCTCTCGCGAAGCAGGTCCCCGCCCCAGAATCCGTCGCCCCATCCGGTCACTCCATCGTCCGTGCGTACTTCCACCAGCGTTGCTGTCCGCTTCCCGGTCCAGTTCAATGACCATCCGAACCGCTCCCGTAGTGGGGCCTCTAACCGGTGTATCCGCACCTCAGTGATTCGCATCCGCCCGTCCTCCCTCGAAATATGATCGAATCATACTGTGTTTCGCCGCGCTCTCCTTATTCTCAATGCGCTAGCACCGCTGTGCTTCGCCGACGATAACTTGATCGATCGCTACATCGAACAGAAGGCTCGCACCGCCAACGTTCCCCTCGCGCCCGTTGCCGGCGACGCCGAGTTCCTCCGCCGCGTCACGCTTGACCTTACCGGCCGTCTGCCGTCCGCTGCCACCGCCCGCGAGTTCCTCGCCAACCAGGACCCCACCAAACGCGCCAAATACATCGATTCTCTCTTCCCTCTGCTGCCAGTCACCGGTATGCGGTCGATTAAGGACCATCCCTTCCTCGACCGCTGGACTTACTACTTTAACGACCTCTTCCGCAACGGGGAACTCCTCGAGGAGGGCATCAATACCTTCTACGACCATATCTACAAAACCCTGACTCTCAACCTTCCCTACGACCGCTTTGTTCGCAATCTCATCACGGCCAATGCGGTTTCCACCTGGTCCGACGGTCCTGCCAATTTTATCGCCCGTAGCCACATCTTCGAGGGCGACGGCTACCAGATGAACCATGAGGACACTGCTGACGAAATCGCCATTAACACCACACGCCTGTTCCTCGGCGTCAGCCTCGAATGTGTCTCCTGCCACGATGGCGCCAATCACCTCGAAAAGGTAAACCTCTGGCTCACGCAGCGCAAGCGGGCCGAAATGTGGCGTCAGGCCAGTTTCTTCGGCAAGACGTACATTGCTCCTGCCTACGGCCGCTCGCCGCAGTTCATCGTCGAAGACACCCGCCCGGGCTACGATCTCACCACTCGCTCTTCCCTTCGCCCCCCGCGTGACCCGAAGGCCGACATTACCCCTACATTCCTTCTCACCGGCGAGAAGCTTCCGCCGAATGAGAATCCGCGCGCCGCCTACGCTCGCATGTTGACTGCCCATCCTCAGTTCGCGCGCGCCGCCGTCAACCTATTCTGGGCCGAAATCATGGGGCAGGGAATTGTCGATGGCCCCTTCGATTTTGACCTCGCCCGTCAGGATCCAGCGAACCCACCGCCCGCCCCCTGGACCATCCAGCCCTCTCACCCCGAACTCCTTGATGCGCTCGCCACCGATTTCCGCGGTCACAATCATGACCTCCGCCGCCTCATGAAGATGATCGTCTCCTCTCGCGCCTATCAGCGAGCCATTGCCGCGCCAAAAGGATGGAGCCCGAACTTCGACTCCTATTTCACTCGCCGCGTTACCCGCCGCCTTTCTGCCGAGCAACTGTTTGATGCTGTCTCCCAGGTTGCTTCACTGAAGCCTGGCTACAAGATAACCTTCTCCGATAAGAAAGTCACCAACATCCTCCAGACCCGTTCCCCGCAGGACGTCGATAAGTCAGACCCTGCCGTCTACCGCGCCCTTCAGGCCTTCGGCCAGTGCGACCGCTATGCGATTGAGGCGGATCGAAAGCCCTCCATGGTGCAGGCTGCGATTCTCCTGAACGATAAGGTCATCCGCGAGCGCCTCGTCCTTGCGAAGGACAATCCACTCCTCCAACTCGAACCGGCAAAGCGCGTCGACGAACTCTATCTCGCGGCTCTATCCCGCCTCCCCACTGACGCTGAGCGCGAGATCGCCGAAAAACTTCTGCAATCGGATCCCAAGGAGGGCACCGAAGATCTTCTCTGGACCCTCGTCAACCGCCTGGATTTCCTCTTCTACTGAAATGCCGAACCTTCCTCTGCTCTCGCGTCGCAATCTTATCCAATTCGGTGCTCTCTCCATCGCGGGCTACGAACTGTCCTCCCCGTTCCGGCCCGTCAATGTCCATGCCCAGTCCCGGGTCCGGCTTCGCGGTACGGCCGATACCGTCATCTTCCTCAACCTTCAGGGCGGGCCTTCGCAGATGGACATGTTCGACGTCAAGCACGGCAAGTGGGCCCCGGAGAACCGCGACGTCCGCCCCACCCGGTTCGGCTATGAGTTCCCATTTGGCCTCATGCCGAAGATCGTCGATCACCTCGGCGATATTGCAGTCGTCCGCTCGGCCGCCGCATGGGAGACCGTCCACTCGCGCGGCCAGTATTATCTCCAGACCGGCCATGCTGTCTCCGCCGCACGCATTAAAGAGATGCCCGCAATCGGGTCCGTCGTTGCGCACGAGTTCAACTCTCGCCGCCGCGAATCGGACTTCCTCCCTCCCTTCGTCTCGATGAACTACGAGCCGACCACGATGTACGGCCCTCTGCAGGGCGAGGGGTGCCTCTCGGCGGACTGCGCGCCGCTTACCCTAGACCTTGCCCGCAAGAATCTGCCCTTCTTCGTTGACGAACAGGACCGTGCCCGCCTCCTCCGCCGATGGCAGGCCCTTCAGCAGTTGGATACCTCCCGCCACTCGCTCGATGACGCCTCGCCTGCGGGGATGCGCCGATTCGATAGCTTCTCCCGGCAGGTGTTCAAGATGATGAACCACCCGAAGATGTCCAGCGTCCTGCAGTCCACCGATGAGGAGCGCAAGTCCTACGGGTCCACTCCGTTCGGCGACGCCTGCCTCATTGCGCGCAACATGGTGGCCGCTAACGCCGGCGCGAGATTCATCATGGTCACCCAACCCGGTTGGGACCACCATGGCAACATCTATGGCAAGGACAGCCAGGGCGGCATCTACAAGACTTGCTCTACGCTGGACGCGGCCTACGCGGCGCTCATGTCCGATCTCAAGCGGCTTAACCTGCTGCAGAAGACCCTGGTGATCTGCATGGGCGAGTTTGGCCGCACGCCGGGCGACCTTACCCCGGTCGCCGGCCGGGAACACTACGCAGACACCATGTTTGCCCTCTTTGCGGGCGCCGGTGTCAAGGGTGGGCGCGCAATCGGCGCCACCGATCAACAGGCGGCCAAGATCACGGACTTCGGCTGGTCCGGCAAGCGCCCTGTCTACCCGGAGGATGTTTGCGCCACTATCTACTCCGTCCTCGGCATCGATTGGACCAAGCGCATCACGAATACGCCCTCCGGTCGAGACTTTCTATATGTCGACCCCGCCGCTGGAACTAAAGTTGTCAATTTTCGAGAGGTATCCGATCTTTGGACCTGACGCTGCGCATGCGCCTCCCTTCTCTCGTCATTTGTTTGTGGTGCGTGGTAGGCAATGCCCAACCCGCACCCGATGGCCGCGCCTTCGCCGCCATTTACGCCGCCGAAGTGGATCGCCGTCTGGTAGTACCCCTCGCTGAACAGGCCTCTTACGCCGCTCTCCTCCCGGCGCTGGAAGGGGGTTCCCAGTTCGTCGCCCTCGTTGACCGTAGCCCTTTCATACAGGCTTTTCTGCTCTTCTGGCTCGATTCTACCGGACGGCCTCATTTCATCGGCGCATCGCCGGTCTCCACAGGAAGGCCCGGCCGCTTTGACTACTTCGAGACCCCGCTCGGGGTTTTCGCCCACACGCTAGGGAACCCCGATTATAGGGCGCTCGGAACACGCAACTCTCTTGGCATTCGCGGCTACGGGGTGAAGGGGATGCGGGTGTACGACTTTGGGTGGGTCCGGCAGAAAAAGGGATGGGGTAACGGCGAGGAGATTGAGATGCGCCTCCAGATGCATGCCACCGATCCACGCCTCCTGGAGCCGTCTCTTGGCAAACCTCGCTCCAAGGGCTGCATTCGCATTCCCGGCACCTTGAATACGTTACTCGATCGTTTCGGAATTCTTGATGCCGATTATCAGCGAGCAGCCAGCGAAGGACGCCGCCACTTTACACTCCGTCCAGACTGGCAGCCCACTCCCTGGTCCGGCCGGTTCCTAGTCGTCATCGATTCGGCCCGCACGGAACGCCCGCCGTGGTCGCCGGAACCGACCTGAATATCGATACCAATCGGTGTCGATATTCAGCTTGTCTGCCCGGCCGCCTTCTTTACCGCTTCTTCCTGTTCGGTCAGAATCCGCTTCCACTCCGCTGCAATCGTCAACGCGCCCGAGGAGGCATATCGCTCACATCCCGCCGCATAGGCGGCCTGGAAGCCTTCCAGTGTTCCTGGTCCGGAGAGCTTCAACTTCACCACGTCCTTGCAGATTGCTTTCAGTTGGGGCAGCGAAGCAAGCGCATTCGTCTCCAGGTAATCCGCATCCGTGCGCTTCGCCATCTTGCAGATGATGTTCTTCAGATCCTCTCCGAAGAACGCGCTTTCGAAAAGGATGTTGAAGATCGCCTCGTTCTGATGACAGCTCTCGCTCATCTGCAGAATTTCGGTCTCCACGTGCTGGAACTGCCGCGAAATCATTTTTCCGTAGTTCACGACAAGCGTAACTTCCCGAGCTCCCCGCCGCAGATTGTCACGCCCTTCGTAAAGCTTGGTCGCCGTGTTCGAGGAACCGTGCGGAAAACCCGCCATACTCGCCACAGCTACGCCCGTCCCTGCAAGCGTCCGCACCGCCATGTCCAGGTCGCTCGGCCGGACGACAACGGCCGCCAGTCCGGCGGCCAGCGCCTTCTGGCATGCGTCGTAGACGGCGTCTTCATGCAGGTCGGGCCTCGTCAACGTCAGTTCCAGCCGGGATGCCACATCCTGGTAGGTAACGAGCGCCGGCCGTTCTGCTACTTGCGTTTGGCTGTTCGGATCCACAGTGTTCCCCATTCCTTCAGTCGCGTCCGGCCCTTCGGCGTTCCCGCAAACCAGTCTTCGTGATGGAAGTTGGCGAAGTTACCCTTTCCGCGTTCCTGTTCATCGATATCGCCCAGCGCGATGTTCAATCCCATCGCCCGGTCCCCCATCGCCGCTGCGTAGAACGTGCCGGGGCTCACTTCCAGGCACGGATCGAAGTTGATTGCCCATTCGATCACATACCCCTTGCCCTCCGGTTTGGGTTCCGCCGCACACTCCATCGACCGGTCCAGAATCCACTTCTGATACGTATTCCAGGCCGAGAGCTCCCGGCGGGGCTCCCCTTCCAGCAGTCCCCCTTTCCCCACGCCTCCCAGCCGAGACTTCGTCAGATTGCACACCATCTGCCAGCTCTGCCCGTTGCCAGCCGCGCTCTCTTCCCTCGAACGGTAGGTGTTCGTCGCGTTGATCAGAATCTCCATCTCGTCCCCGAACCAGGGAAACCCCTCGCGCGTCAACTCATGGACTTTCGGGTTCTCCGCCGGCAGCCACCGGGGAGTATCGATCGCATATAGCACGTCGTCGGTAATCTCGAAGGCAAAGTACAGCCGCCGCCCGTCGTGCTTTACGTAACCTTTCAATGCGAGATCGGCGTCGTCAGTCACTGGGGAAAACGTCGAGATCCACGTACCCTTCACCCCGGTGAACTCCGTTGCGTCGCCATACTCACCCTTACTGATCACACCGTCCAGCTTCGGCGTCTTCCCTCGGAATGCCTCCAGCGTTCGCGGGAAATCCCCAGCCGCAGCCGTACAGGCGAACAGCAAGAGCAGCGCCACGGTCCTCATCAGCGCTTCTTCGTGCGTGCGGGTGTCCGTGCCGGCGCGTTCAACGCGGCGAGTTCCGTGCGTGCCTTTGCCGCATTGTCATGCGACGGGAACTTCTTGATCAATGCCGTGAACTCCTGCCGTGCCTCGGCCTTGAACCCGGCCTTCACCAGGGCGCGGCCCTTCTGCAACATCGCGTCGGAGGTCTTCGGGTTGTCCGGATACTTCTCCAGCATCGTGTCGAACGCCATCAGCGCGCCGTCATAATCGCCGCGTAAATACTTGATCTCTCCGATGTAGTACTGCGCATTCGGCGCCAGGTCCGTATTGCCGAACCACTTGATGTAGTTCTGAAACCCTTCAATGGCAAGGTCGGCATTCCCCGTCGACTTGTCCCGCAGTGCGCCGTTATAGAGCGCCTCTGCCGATGTTCCGGGAGGCGCGCCATCCCCTCCCATTGCCGTCGGCGAGGTGCCCGGCGGAGGAGGAGGCGGCGCCGATAGCGTCTTGATCGCGCTATTAATGTCTGTGATCTGGTTCTGCAACTTGCCGACACGCGAGGATAGATCGGTCACCGATTCCCGCAACCCGGCGAAATCGTTGGCCATCGTATCGACCTTGGCACCCACTCCCGCCACCGGCGCTGCGATTGTCCGCTCCTGTTCCTTCATGCGGTCCCGCATCGCGGAGTCCAGAACGGCGACAGATGTGTTGGCCTTGTTCGACGATTCCAGGATCTGCTGTATCAGCACCTGCATCGCTGCCAGTTTCTCGTCCTGCGAACGCTGGAGTGCGCGAATCTGATCCTGCATCAACAGCAGGTCGCGCTGAATTTCGGCGATCTTCTCCTTTTGCGAGAAGGCGGGAAACGTGGAAATGACAAGGAGGGGGAAAAGGGCGAGGAAATGCTTCATGGTTTTGCTTCGGCGGGAAAACGACGGGGACGAAGCGAACTTCGTCCCCGTGGCTGGTTACAGGTTGACGAGCATTACTGCCCGGTGAAGTGGCTGCGGCGGTTCTTCTGCCAGCAGTCTTCGCTGCCTTCCGTGCATTGCGGACGTTCCTTGCCGTAGCTCAACGTACGCAGGCGGTCGGCCGGTACGCCAAGCTGGACCAGGAAGTCCTTGGTTGCGGTCGCGCGGCGGTCGCCGAGACCGAGGTTGTACTCCGCCGAGCCGCGCTCGTCGCAGTGGCCCTCGATCGTCACAACTCCGTTCGAGTAGTCGCGGAAGATGCTCTTCAGCTTGTCGGCGTTCTGCGTCAGTGTATTCCGCGCGTCTTCCCGGATGTCCGACTTGTCAAAGTCGAAGTAGACGTCCTGGATTTCGCGGGCAATCACCTCGCCGAACGATGCCTTCGGAGCCGGTGTTGGCGGAGGGGCCGGAGCCGGGGCAGTCACGTTTACCGTCACCGATTCCGTCACGCTACCGCCGGGGTTGGTCGCGGTCAGCGTATAGGTTGTCGTGCTGCTCGGGAATACCGAGCGGTTGCCGGAAATTGTACCCATGTTGGGGGATGTTCCTACCGTTCCGAGACCCTGATTGATGCTAACCGTCTCGGCTCCGGTCACTTCCCATTTCAAGGACGACGCCTGGCCGCGCTCAATCGTGCTCGGCTCCGCCGTGAAGAACTTCACGATCGGCTTGGCGGGCGGCGGCGGTGGTGGCGCCTCTTTCACCGGCGCTGGCGGCGGCGGCGGCGCTCCTATCTTCTTCTTACACCCTGCGGCGAAAAAGCTCAGACAGAGGGCCAAGGCTAATGCGCTGGCTTTTTTGGTGCTCATTTCTGGATTCTGCCTCCTGATAAATATCTGCTGCTGGAAACTCGTGGTGCTTGGCGACTGCGCCCGGCGTTACTTGGACCAAGCCGGTTTTTCGTTGATGCCGGCAGATGTCAGTTGCCGAAGTTGTGTCCCGTCAGCGAGCATCGTCCATATCTGGCTGCGCCCGCCACGGTCGGATGAAAACACAAGATGCTTCCCGTCTGGGGCCCAAACCGGATTCTCATTCCGGCCCGCGCCGCTCGTCAGCTGTACGTACTCTCGAGTGTTCACATCCATCACAAAAATATTGAAGTTACCGGGATCATATCCTCTCGTCCATGCAAAGGCAATGTGGGTACCCTGCGGATTCCAGGATGGATTGGTTGCCTGTCCCTCTCCCGTCGTCAAGCGCTCGACATCGGCGCCATCAATATTCATTCTATACACTTGTGGGGACGCTCCGCCTCTGCCGGATACGAACACGATCTCATTACCTGTCTTCGGGTTGATCTTCGGTTCCACTTCCACGGCCCTGGTGTTCGTTAACCTCCGAACTCCGGAACCGTCTGCATTCGCGATGTAGATTTGTGAATATCCGCTCGCCGATGAGGAAAAAGCAATCTGGCGGCCGTCAGGAGAGTACGACGCATTCTGGTTCGCGCCCGCCCGCGGGTTCAGAAACGGAATCCGCCGCAACGTCTCCAGCGAATGCACCACGATTTGTGGCTGCCCGAACGCCCAGCTCGTAAATGCGATACGGGAACCGTCCGGCGACACGGATGGCATAGTTGAAATCGACCTGTAGGACGTAACCTGCTTCTGATTTGCGCCGTCGTAGTCCATCGCCCAGATCTCCTTCGCTCCACTCCGGTTCGATACGAAGTAAATCTTCGACCCTGCCATTGATTCCACGCCGAACTGCTTCAGCACATCCGCCGCGAACTCGTGCGCCACCTTCCGTGCCCCTTCTTCGTTCATCGGTCCGAAGTAGATCCGGCCGAAGACCTGTGCTGCCGCAACGTCCGGTTGCCGCACGTTCATCAGCCACCCGAACAGTACGATCTGCCCATCCTGCTCTGCGGCGTAGCCCATCGTCATGTAATCGGCGTTCACCGGCGGGTCGGACCAGTCCTGCAGCCATGGCGCCATGTTCCGGTTGTTCGGGTCATACTGCAGCGGCTTGCGGAATTCCTGCGGCGTCTGCGGCACTTTCAGCGGATACATGCTCTTGGGCGCCATCTTGAAAATGGCGGCATCCTCCAGATCCCGGAACAGAGTCGCATTCAGAACGCTCATGAATTCCGCCGATCGTCCCGCGCCGCGCATGTCCGGGACCGCGATCACTGCCTTCTGAGAGCCCATGATGACGCCGATGATGTCCGGCCGCTGCTGCGAAATCGCGGCCGCTGCGAGAAGGAGAAGAGAGACGATAGTTTTTTTCATCGTTGTAATTGAAAGGTGAATTCTACGTTGGCCGATTCCCGCTCAAATTCGCGCGGAAGTTGGGGGAGTGGCGCTGCTTCGAGTACGGCGCGGCGCGCGGAAAGGTCCAGCGTCGGAATCCCGCTCGACTGCACCACTTGTACGTTCCGGACGCTGCCGTCCCGGGCAATATCAAAGCTCACCACGGCTGGCTTGGAACTCCGCACCACCGGGTCCACGTCGCTCGTCCGCCACTTCTCGGAGATGCGCCGCCGCAACAGATCCGCGTATGCGCCAAACCGGTTGCCGAATGGCGTCCCCGTCCCAACGCCAACCCCGCCCGCCCCCACCGTGCCGTACATCGGATTCGACATCGACTGCCCGACCGTGGTTCGCACCCGGTTCTGTGCCAACTGCTCGGACGATTTGTATTGATACCGGCTGGTCTGCTGTTTCGAGGGCCGCGGCTGCTTGTTCGATTTCAGTGCGATCGCATCCCGGTCGTCCTCCGGTATTTTGTCCCGGTCCCGGTCCTTCTGGATCGCCTTTTCGACCTCCGATTCCGAATCGTCAGCTTTCGGGTTCGGCCTCGCTGACCGCGTTGGCAGCGGAATCCGGTCCACCGGGGTAATGGCAAAACCAGCCCCGGGAATCGCATTCGGGTCTCCCCACACATCCCGTTGCCGGAAACTCCACACGCCCCAACCAATACTCAGTGCCGCAATCGCCACATGCAACGCGACGGACCCGGCCAATCCGGCTTTGAAATTCTCGTCGCGTTGGAGGGACAAATGCGTCATCGTTTCCGCGCCGCCTCGTCCACCGGTTGTGTCACCATGCGCACGTCCAGTTTCGCCTGCCCCAGTTCGCTAACCACCTGGGCAATCGGGTCCCACGGCGTCGCTTTGTCCGCTCGCACGTATACCGCCTTCTGGCCGGGAAACCGACTCTTGACCTGTTCACCGACATCGTTAATGTTCACGTCCCGCTCGTTCAACTTCATCTCCCCGTCTTTCGATATCGATACGACGGGCAACTCCTCGGCCGAGTTGCGTACCTGCCGCACTTTCGGTACGTCCACCTCCAGGCCGAACTCCATCACATGCGCCGTCAGCATGAAGATGATCAGAAGTACCAACACCACATCGACGAGCGGGATGATGTTGATCTCGGCCAGCGACTCAAAAGAACCTCGCCGTCCACGCCCGCTGTGTTTGGTCGAAATCGCCATTGGCTATGCCTCGTACACACGCTCGATCAGGTTCATGAACTCCATACCGAAGTCCTCCATTCGAGCCGAGAGTTCCCGGATCACGAAGCCGAAGTAGTTGTAGAAGATCGCCGCCGGAATCGCGGCAAACAGGCCCATCGCCGTTGCCACCAAGGCTTCCGCAATGCCCGGGCCCACCGCTCGCAGGCTAGCCGCTCCGGCCCCCGTCAGTGCCTGGAAGGCGTCGATGATTCCCCACACCGTGCCGAAAAGGCCGATGAACGGCGCAATCGCGGCCGTCGTCGCCAGCCAGCTCATATTCTTCTCCAGCCGGGCCAATTCTTCGCCGGAGCCAATTTGCAGGCTGCGCTCCACGGCTGTCCGGTTGGTCAGCTTTTGCCTTGCCCGCACCTGCCGGTCCACTTCGGCGTAGCCATAGTCGTAGACCGTCACCAGCGGCGCCAGCGGAAATTGCTCGCATGCCGCGGCGATCGACTCAAAACCGTTCGCCTTTCGGAATGTCCGCAGGAACTTGCCGTTCTCCTCCCGCGCCTTCCGTAGCCGGCTCCATTTGCTGAAGATGATGGCCCACGACAGGCAAGACGCGGCGATCAGCGTCACGAGTACGGCCAGCGGGATCGGCTTGGTAGTGGCAAACAGGCTCCAGAAGGACGGAGCCGTCGCGGCGAGGGCGGGGATCAGGATGGTAGCCAACAAAGTCTCCAAAGTCCCATATTAAGACGAACCTGTCCGTGAAATAGCCGACCGATGAACAATTTTGAATGAAAATGTTTCAGCATGAGGCCCCAAGCATGTCACCAACATCTGTTGGCGCAGGAAAGGACTAAGGTCTCTCGGCCGGGGAGCTACCTCCGCTGCATACGGCTATCGGAAACTTCTTACAAGAATTCCAGCAGAAATGTCACTGAGTTTGCATTACAATCAGGTTGATCCCTTAGATCTTCATCATGTTTCCGTACCGCAGCAGGAGTGCGGGGCTGGGCGTTCTCATTGCCTTGGGAATGCTCTTGTCGGCGGAGTTCCCGCTGATCGCGGTCCCTTTCTGGCAACATCCAAACGTCTCGGCTGCTCTGCCCGGCCCGGCCGCGCCGGGGGTCGGCTTTATTGTCGATCTGGATCAGGTACAGCGGGAGTTTCCGCAGGCCAATATCTGGTTTGGTGATGGTTTGGTAGGCTATTTCGCGAACGAGTGGCGGGCGCCGGTTTGGACATCGATGGCGTCTTTGCTGGTGACCGACGATCCCTACGCTATTTCAGACCCGCCGTACGTGCCACCGCCTGGCCCTCCGCCGTTGGTACCACCGGTGCCTCCGATTCCCCCGGTCCCGCCGACGCCGCCGGGCCCTGGTGGTCCCGATCCGACGCCGGGTCCCGATCCAACACCCCAGGTTCCATTGAATCCGGTGCCGGAACCCCGGTCCATGGCACTGCTCGGAGCGGTGCTTTTCGCTGCTGCCCTGATGGCCGGGAAACGCCGTTAGTTTGAAGCGCAACGTCCCTGTCACATTTGCCTGATAAGCTCTCAGGCATGAGATTGCGGAATGTCGCTCTAACTGTCATTGCAGTCGCGGGTATCGCGGCTGCTACACGGCCGCTGGCCTCGACGGCGCTGTTGGGACGGCAGCCGGACGGGAGCTTTCTCCTGGCCAACAGCCAGTTGATCCGGCCGTGGGGGACTCAGACGTTCTTCAAGGGGCGTCCGGTGGACCTCGCGTTCGATCCGACCAAGCGATGGTTGGCAGTGCTGAGCGGGCGTGAGGTGTTGATCTTGGAGGCAGCGAGCGGTAGTGTCGTCGACCGGGTGGAGGCGAAGACGACGTCATATGCCGGACTCGCGTTCTCGCCGGACGGGAAGTACTTGTGGGCGTCGGAGGCGACACGTTCCGGGCCAGATAGCCTGCTGATCGCCGAGATCGGGGCGAACGGAAAGGTGAGTGGGACGGTGCGGATTCCGCTGGCCGGACATCCGGTGCCGACAGGGATCGCGTTTTCTGCCGACGGCGCGCGGGCGTATGTGGCTATGCACCTGGAGAACGTTCTGGTGGAGTTCGACACGGCGGCACGGAAGGAGACGCGGCGTTGGAAGACCGGTCTGGCGCCGTTTGGCGTGGCGGTGCGGGGGGAGGTGGCGTATGTGACGAACCGTGCGGGATCGGAGACCCCGGCGGGGGCGCGGACGGCGCCGAGTGGCGGGGTGGAGATTCCTGTGGATGAGAACGGATCGGTATTGCCCGGCAGCCTGACGGTGCTGCATGTTGGGACCGGAGAGCGGAACGATGTGCCGGTGGGAAGGGCTCCGTCGGGGGTGGCACTACGGCCGGATGGTGGGGAGGTGGCGGTGGCAAACGGCCACTCCGATACAGTGACGCTGATTGACACGAAGACGCGGGCGGCGCGTGAGGTGAAGATTCCGGCGACGGGGAGCGGGTTGATCGGCAGCCAGCCGGTGGCGGTGCTCTACAGCGGGGATGGGAAACGGCTGTATGTGGCCTGCGCAGGGGAGAACGCTGTGGTGGTGATTGAGAAGAATCGGATTGCGGGCGCGGTGCCGACGGCGTGGTTCCCTTCGGCGATGGCGCTGGACGGCGGGGGCGATCTGCGGGTGGTGAACATCAAGGGAACGGGGAACACGGAACAGGAGCCGGGA
>CAZWDD010000003.1:22625-52777 GCA_964632345.1 uncultured Solibacteraceae bacterium
AATGGGAAGAAGGAACTGGCGATCTATCCGCGGGAGGTGACGCCGAATCATCATGCGCTGGCCGAGCAGTTTGTGCTGGTGGACAACTACTACGCGAGCGGGGCGATCAGCTTTGAGGGGCACCAGTGGTTAATGATGGGTTTTGTGAGCGACCATGTGGAGCGGTCGCTGCAGGGGGCGCCGCGTGGTTATGCGTGGAACATGGCGGATGGGCTGACGATCTCTCCCGCGGGATTCTTCTGGCAGAATGCGCGCCGGCCGCTGCGGGTACAACTGCTAGGGCCGTTGTCGCTGCCGGCGGTGTTCAATGCGAAGACGGGCATTGTCAAGGACGTGGACAGCGAGGCCGGGTTGCTGCCATGGAGCGAATACTGGGAGCACTATCAGAAGGGCACGTGGCGCGACGTAATTGCGTCGAAGTGCGGGGTGCCGGCCGTGGCTGGCCTGTACGATACGAAGTTCCCGTGCAGTGCGATGCGGATACCGGACCAGATCCGGGCGGAGGCCTTTCTGGAGCGATTGGAGAAGTGGGAGGAGGCCGGGGAGGCGCCGAACCTGACGATTGTGACGATGACAAGCGACCATACGATGGGCAAGTCGCCTGGGGCGCCGACGCCACGGGCAATGGTGGCCGATAACGACCTGGCGCTGGGACGGATGGTGGAAGGAATCAGCCGGAGCAAGTTCTGGGCGAAGTCGCTGGTGCTGGTTGTGGAAGACGACGCGCAGGACGGGATCGACCATGTCTCGGGGAACCGGACGGTGATGCTGGCGGCGGGACCGCATGTGCGGCGGAAGGGTTTGGACTCCAACTTCCATACGCATTTGAGCCTGGTGCGAACGATTCAGGAGGTGTTCGGCATCCCTCCGAAGACTCGCTTTCTGGCCGAGGCGCGGCCGATGCGGAGCCTGTTTACGGCGAAGCCGGACCTCACGCCGTACCGGCATGTGCCATCGAATCTGAAACTGGACGAGATGAATCCACCGCTGCAGGCGCTGACGGGGCGCCAGCGGTGGGCGGCGTCGGAATCGGCAAAGATGAACTGGGATGACGTGGACGACATCCCGAGCAATGTGCTGAACCGAATCCTCTGGTGGGAGGCGAAGGGGTACGGGAAGGCGTATCCGGAATTCATACGATCTTCACGAGATTCTCGTTGAGTTACGAATGAAAATCGGCTACACTTTCGCCCATGATTCGAATGGCGTATCGCTTAGCATGGGTGTTTCTAGGCATTGTGCCTCTAGTGGCGCAGGAGACGACCGGGAGTATTACGGGGACCGTTAAGGACCCTACCGGCGCTGTAATTGTCGGTGCGACGGTGACGGCGAGCAATGAGGCGACGGGGAGCGAAACGAGGACCGCCACCGATGAAGGTGGTTCCTATCAATTTCCACTTCTTCGTTCGGGAACGTATCGGCTGGTAGTGGAGAGCAGAGGCTTCCAGAGACTGCAGCAGACGGGCGTGATCGTGAACACCAGTGAGCGGTTGCGGATCGATCTGACGTTGAGCGTGGGGCAGGTGACGGACACGGTGAGCGTGACGGCGGAGACCCCGCTTTTGCAGAGTGAACGGGTGACGATCGGGCAGGTGGTGGAACAGCGGACGATTCAGTCCATCCCGCTGGCGACGCGAAACTTCACCCAGATCCTGGGAACGTCGGCGGGTGTCGTTGGCTCGATCTTCAATGCGGACAATCCGGGAACGGGGAGCGATTCGGTGAGCGTGAATGGGGCCCGGCGCGGCAGTAACAACCTGCTGGTTGACGGCGTGCCGACGACGAATCCACTCAACAACGCGCCGGACGGAGACGGGACGCCATCGATCGAGTTTCTGGGCGAATTCAAAGTGATGACCAGCCTGTATAGTGCGGAGTATGGGCGTAACCTGGGGTCGACGATCAATGTGACGACGCGCAGCGGGACGAACCAATTTCACGGGGCGGCGTATGAGTTCCTGCGGAATACAAAGCTGAATGCGAGGCCGTTCTTCAATCCGGTGCGCGGGCAGAACAACCAGAACCAGTTCGGTGCGAATTTCGGGGGACCGGTGCTGCTGCCGAAGCTATACAACGGGAAGGATAGGACGTTTTTCTTTGTGGGTTGGGAGAGTTCGCGGCAGCGGAACGCTAATTCTGGTGCGGCGGCGATTCAGCGGATCGTGCCGACCGTGGCGCAGCGGGAGGGCGACTTCTCCGGCCGCAGGACTATCAATGATCCTGTGACAGGGCAGCCGTTTCCTGGTAATGCGATTCCAGCGTCGCGTATCAATCCGATTTCGAAGGCGATTCAGGATCGCTACATTCCGCAGCCGAACTTCTCACAGGGGGCGAATAACTTCTTCGCGGCCCGTTCGATTGCGACGGATATCGACATGTGGACGGTCCGGTTGGACCATCGATTTTCGGATAAGGATACGACTTCCGGGCGATGGTTTCAGAGCTTTCAGGGAGACTTGACCCCGTTTGGATCGGGACTGCCAGGACTGGGCCGCATCGCCAAGCGGGAGAAACATTCCGGCAACGTGACGCACACCCATATGTTCAGCCCGAGTCAGGTGCTGGAGGTGCGGTTCGGCTTTGACGATTCCTCGCAGTTCCTGGCGATGGAGAACACAGACAACCCCACCACGGTAGGATTGCGCCCGCTGGCCATCACGAATCTGGAAGGACCCCCGCGGATCAACATCCTGAATTATGTCCAGTTCGGCAATGAGGCCAACTGGTCGGACTTCATCCAGCGCTATACTTCCGGTGCGACCATGACATGGATTCGCGGCCGGCACAATGTCAAATACGGAGCCGAGAGCCAGGTATCAGACTACAACCCGAAGAACGCGCAGGTGAGCCGCGGCCTTTGGCAGTATAACGGGCAAGCCAGCGGTGATGAGTATGCGGACTTCCTGTTGAGCCACGCCCGGCTGAAGCAGTTCAGCGCGCCCGGTACGGGTGGGGAATTGAAGATGCGGGACAACCTGATGTCGGGCTTCTTTAATGACGATTGGAAGGTGAATGAAAAGCTGACCGTCAACTACGGCGTCCGGTACGAGTATCATTTCCAGCCCTATGCGTACAACCTGGGGATGTTGAACTGGTGGCCGGAGAACTACCGCGGTGTGGGCACGCTGGAGGGGTCCGGCATTGTGCAGGGCGGCGTGAACGGCGTGCCGAGGAGCACCGTATTGAATGACGGGAACAACTTTGCGCCGCGCTTGGGAATTGCCTACCGGCTAACGGACACGCTGGTACTGCGGACCGGCGCGGGCCTGTACTTTGATACCCGGACGGGACAGATCGCGCAGCAGGCATTCAATAACCCGCCGACGTCGACGCGCGTGGAGGCCGACTGTGCCGCGGCGGGAACGGCGTGCCGGCTTGCGGCGCCGGATAACTGGACGTATCTGGATCCGGGGCACGATCCTTCGCGGATTCCGTTTCCCACCTCTCCCACGCAGCAGTTCCAGGTTTGGGGCACAGAACGAAAGACGAAGATGGACCACGCCTGGCAGTACAACTTCAGCCTGCAGAAACAGCTGCAGGGGAATGTTCTGGTGGAGACGGCCTATGTGGGAACAAAGGGAACGAACCTGATGGCGCGGCGGAACTTCAATCCGCTGGTGCCGCAGGCCAACGGCAGCCTGAGCCGGTTGTATCCGGGCTTCGGAACGCTGCTGGTGACGGCGCAGAACGGATCGTCGTCGTACCACTCCTTCCAGACGACGGTGAAGAAGCGCAGCAAGCTGACCACAATGCAGGCGGCGTACACCTGGGGCAAGACGCTGGGAAACGGCGACGAAGGCTCCCGCTTTTTCACGAGCCTGTTCCCGACGCCGTGGAACGACTTCAGCCGTGCGAAGGGGCCGGCGAACTTTGACCGCACGCACCGGTTCACGCTGGTGTTGAATCAGGATCTGCCGAGCCTGTTTGACGGTGGAGCAGGGAAGTTTCTGTTGAATAACTGGTCTGTGAACGCATTTTTCGTGACGCAGACGGGAACGCCGGTGACGGTGTTCAACCGGGATAGCGGGCAGGGTTTGGGCGGGCTTGCCACCGATCCTGCGGGAGCGTTTTTCGCGAATGTGGTGGCCGGGGCAAACCTGGTGACAACGGGGGATGTGAAGGATAACCTGCGGAACTACATCAATCGGGAAGCCTGGGTGCGGGCGCCGCGGGGGACCTGGGGGAATTCGGGCCGGGGCATGTTCCGAGGGCCGGGGCAGTCTTCGATCGATTTCTCGATCTTTAAGGACTTCAAGTTCGGGGAACGGTTCAACACGCAGTTCCGCACGGAGATGTTCAACCTGTTGAATCAGGCCAACTTCGGGAACCCCGGCAATAACATGGACAACGCGAACTTCGGACAGATCAATTCGACGTCGGTGAATGCGCGCCTGATCCAGATGGCGCTAAAATTCACCTTCTGATGCGAATTCTTCTGGGGTTGATGCCGGTTCTGCTGCTTGCGCAAGGCATGGGCAGCGGAACCCGGCGCGCGCCCGTGAAGCCTGGGCCGCGAGTAGCGCCGGTGGCGGCGTCGCTGCGGGAGGTGGCGGCGGGCCTTACGGCGCGGCATCGCTACGGCGACGGAACGTCGAAGTACATCCTGAGCATGACGGGCAACGGGGTGGCGGTTGTCGACTACAATAACGACGGCGCGCCGGACCTTCTGTTTGCCGATGGCGTGGCGCCGGTACTGTATCGCAACAAGGGCAACGGGACGTTCGCCGACGTGACGGCCGGCAGCGGGTTGGCGGCGCGGGAATGGGGGCAGGGTGTTTGCGCCGGAGATTTCGACAACGACGGTTGGACGGACGTGCTGCTGACCTACTACGGAGCGAACCGGCTGTACCGGAACGAGGCCGGGAAGTTCCGCGACGTGACGGCGGAGGCCGGCATGCCGGTGAACGGGCAACGGTTCGGGACCGGGTGCGCGTTTGTGGACTACGATCGCGACGGACGCCTGGATGTGGTGGTGGCGAACTACGTGGCGTTTGACTTAAAGAGCGCGGGGAAGCCTGGGGGGACGAAGTACTGCACCTGGCAGGGGCTGGAGGTGTTCTGCGGGCCGCGGGGATTCCCTACCGACCAGCCGGTGCTGTACCGCAACGAGGGGAACGGGACGTTTCGGGACGTGACGGCGGAGGCGGTGAAGGGGGTGGAAGGGCTGCACTACGGGTTGGGTGTGGCGGTGGCGGATTTCGATGGTGACGGGTGGATGGACGTCTATATTGCCTGCGACTCGACGCCGGGCATCCTGCTGCGGAATAACCGGGACGGTACGCTGACGGATGTGGCAGTGGAGGCGGGTGCGGCGTTTGGCGGCAATGGGGAGGAATTGGGGAGCATGGGGGTGGCGGTAACGGACATCGACGGGGACGGGTGGGTGGATATTGTGAAGACGAATTTCGTGGACGAGACGCCGAGCGTGTACCGGAATCTGGGGGAGTGGTTTTTCGTGGATGTGACGGAGGAGTCGGGGCTGGGCGGAGATGCGACGGCGGTGGGGTGGGGCGTGGGGGCGTTGGATTGGGACCGGGACGGGCGGCCGGACCTGGTGATGGCGAACGGACACATCTATCCGGAGTTGGGGGCTCTACAACGGCAGGCGAAGTCTCTCTATGCGAACCGGGGCGGCGTGTTTGCCAGTGTTCGAACGGGTACGCCGGCAGTGTCGCGGGGACTGGCGGCGGGGGATCTGGACGGCGATGGGTTGGAGGAGATCGTGGTGGTGAATCTTGGCGCGGCGCCGACGGTTTACCGGGTGGAGGGGCGGCGCGGGAATGGAGTCGGTTTGCGGCTGGAGGGGACGAAGTCGAACCGGAGCGCGATTGGGGCGCGGGTGCGGGTGAAGGTGGGAGAGAAGACGCTGACGGAAGAGGTTCGCAGCGGGGGGAGCTACGCTTCGCAGCATGACTTTGCGGTGTACTTCGGATTAGGGGAAGGGACCGCGGCGGAAGGCGTGGAGATCCGCTGGCCGAATGGAGAGACGGAGCGGATCGGGGAACTGGCGGCGGGAGCGATGTACCGGGTGCGCGAGGGCAGTGGAGTTGTGGGGAAGACGCCGTGGAAGTAGTGCTGGCGCTGTTGCTGGCTGCGGCCGGGGCGGAGGAGTGGCTGCAAAAGGGGTTGGCGGCGCTGAAGGCCGGGCAGGTAGTGGAGGCGCGGGCAGCGCTGGAGGAGGCTGTGAAACTGGCGCCGGGCGAGCCGGTGATCTGGCTGGCCGCGGCGGACGCGCGGTTGCGGAGCGGCGATGCGGAGGGGGCGCTGGCGGCGGTGGGGCGGGCCAGCCGCTTGGCGCCGGGCGCGCCGGTAGTGGTCCGGGGGCGCGAGATGTTCGCACGGCGAGTTGGAGAGGCGGGGCAGCAGTTGTTGGATGCCAGGCGGGAGAAGCAGGCCGAGGTGTTGTTACGCGCCGCGGTGGGGGTGTTCGGGCGGGAGGCGGAACTGTGGCGGCTGTTGGGGCTTTCGCTCTACGCTCAGGGGCGAAATGGGGAGGCAGTGGGGGCGTTTGTGGCGGCGATCGATCTGGCGCCGGAGGCGGAACTGCTGTATGCGGGATTGGAGACGCTGTTGCCGGCGGGAAGAGAGGTGGAGCGTCGGCTGGCGGCATATGCGTCGCGTCATCCGCGGTCGGCGCTGGGGTGGTATCTGCTGGGCCTGGAACGGCGGGACCCGGCGTTGTGGGAGCGGTCCTGGCGACTCGACGGGCAGTTCTGGCCGGCGGCATTTGCGCTGCACCGGCATGTGGAGGCGGGGCGGGCGGTGGAATTGTTGGAGCGGGTGGTTGCGTTGAACCCGGAGTACGGACCGGCCTATTTTGCGCTAGCACAACTCTATGGGAAGCGGGGCGACCGGGAAAAGGCGCAGGCGGCGCGGCGGCGCCACTATGAGATTGTGAAAAGAGAGAGGTAAGTGGACCGAGTGAGACGAGGCGCACGGGTGGTCTGTCTGTTGGCGCTGGCGGGTGCGCCGGCGAGGATGCAGGACCATCATCCGGCACCGGCGGGACCGGCCATCGCACGGCCGGCGGCGGCGCTGCAGGGAACGGCGGACCTGATCCGGCGGGGGGAGACCGAGGAAGCGCGGCGGCGGGTGGATGCGTATCTGAAAGAGCATCCGGCCGATGCCGAGGGCTGGTATCAACTGGCGCGCGCGCACCTGACGGACTTCTATTCCAAAACGGCCGGGCCGGAGAAGCGGCGGATATCGTTGGGTTTGGCCATGGAGGCGCTCGCTGCGGCGCTGAAGCAGAATCCCGATCATGTGTACGCGCTGCGGGCGAAATCGGTGATCCATGCGCGGGCGGAACTGCTGTTCTACGACCCGGACCAGGCCTATGCGTTGGCGGCGCGGGTGGTGAAGCTGCAGCCGTATGCGAACGAATTTCTGCTGAACCTTTCCGAATGGATGTCCGGCGAAGTGCGATTCACCGAACACAGCGAGCACCGCGTGCCGCACGATCCGCAAGTGGGGCTGGACCGTTCCATTGAACTGCTGGAACGCGTGGTTTCCGGGGCAATGCCCTTCAGCCCGGAGGAGGGAGCGTCGCTCTTCCTGATGGCGAAGACTTTGTCGAGGCGCGGGAACTACAACGAATCGATTGAGTACTACACGCAGGCGCTGGCGCGGGCCGAGACGGCGGCGCAGCGGCTGGAGGTGCTGCGGGAGTTGGGTGCGAGCCAGTACCGGCGGGGCGACTTCAACGAAGCGGCGCGCAACTTCTATCAGGCACTGCAGGTGCAGAACAATCCGGTGGACCAGTGGCTACTGAAGGTGGCCATGGACCAACTGGGCACGGCGGCGCCAGCGTTGCCCGCGGCGTACCTGTTTCCGGGGAATCTGCCGGACGGCGGAGCCGCGAGCGGGTTTGCCTTCCGGGATGTGGCGAAGGAGATGGGCGTCGACCGTTTTGACGGCAACGGCACCTGCTCGTGGGGGGACATCGACAACGACGGGGACCTGGATCTGTTTCTGGCCGGCAGCGGAAAGTTCCTGGCGGTGTACCGGAATGAGAAGGGGAAGTTCCGCGAGGTGACGGAGGAAATGGGGCTGGGGAAGGTGCCTTCGGGCTACAGCCTGAACGTGATCGATTATGACAACGACGGACGGTTGGACCTATATGTCTCGTTGAACGGATGGAGCGGGCCGATGGGGAACCGGCTGTTCCGGAACACGGGCGGGCGGTTTGTCGACGTGACGGAAAAGAGCGGCGCCGGAGACGGCGGGAGTGGGTTCGTTTCCCTGTGGGGCGACCTGGACAACGACGGATGGCTGGACCTGGCGATTGCCAACGGGGTATTGAAGGATGGCTCCACACCGCAGATCTACCGGAACAATCAGGACGGCACGTTCACGAACATGACGCGCGCGGCGGGCATCGTGGAGCCGCCGACGTACGGCGCGATCGGGATTGCGCTGGGCGACTACGATGGCGACGGGGACCTGGACCTGCTGGTAAACGGGTTGAACGATGCGCCAAACCGGCTCTACCGCAACGAGGGGAAGTGGAAGTTCACCGAAGTGTCGCGGCAGGCGGGCGTGATGCAGCCGGCACACAACGGATTTGTGTGCTTTTTTCTGGACTACAACAACGACGGGCGGCCGGACATCCTGACCACGAGCCTGGCGCCGTGGGAGGCCGTCGTCGACGGGTTGCGCCGCGGGTATGCGCCGGCTGCGAAGGGGGCTGTGCATCCGGATGCCTCGCGGCTGTTCCGGAACAACGGGAATGGGACGTTCACGGATGTCACGTTAGAGGCTGGACTTTCGGCGCCGATGGGGACGATGGGCGCGGGCGTGGCGGACCTGGACAACGACGGATTCGTGGACCTGTACTTCGGGACGGGCGACCCGCAGCTTTCGCGGTTGGAGCCGAACCGGCTGTTCCGGAATCGAGGAGACGGAACGTTCACGGACATCACCGGGGTGCTAGGGTTCGCGCGGCCCGGAAACAAGGGACACGGAGTGTCCTTCGTGGACATTGACGAGGACGGGGATCTGGACGTCTACGCGCAACTGGGCGGGCATTACCAGGGCGACCATGCCGACAACGCGTTCTACCGGAATCTGCGGGGGAACCGGAACCGGTGGCTGCAGTTGGAACTGGTGGGGGCGAAGGGGAACCGGTATGCGGTGGGCGCGCAGTTGACGCTGCGGGCGGGAAAGTTGTTGGTGCACCGGGAGGTGAAGGGTAGCGAGGGGTTCGGCGCGACGAATCCGTACCGCGTGCACTTCGGAATGGCGGCGGAGACGAAGGTGGATTCGCTGGAGATTCGGTGGCCGGGCGGCGGGCGGCAGAGCTTAACCGGGCTGGAAGCCGGCGGGGTTTATGTGTTGCGGGAAGGGGAGGAAGCGGCGCGGCGGGTGAAATAGCGACGGGGGCCCGACTCGTGGTGAGTCCGGCCCCCGTTTGGTTGGTTGTGTTTACCAGAGGAACTTCAGACGGACCTGCATGGTGCGCGGGCTGAAGTTCTGGTTGGACGTCAGCGCCGGGAAGAGAGTCCCGAAATTGGCGTCGTTGGGGTTCGTGTTGAAGTTATCGTTGCGGCCAAAGTAGTACTTGTTGATCGCATTGAAGGCTTCAAAGCCGAACTGGAAGGCGTAGCGTTCGCCGAAGCGGGTGGTCTTCAACAGCGACGCGTCGAGGGTGGGGACGCGGTGCTTGCGAAGGCTGGGCTGGCGAGTTGGGGTCTGGCGGCCGGGAGCGGTCTGGCCGGGCGAGTAGTCGCCAACCCAGAGCCAGTCGTACGTGGACAGGTTGGTGCCGCAGCCGGCCGCAACGGAATAGGGCATGGGGGTCTGCGTGCCGTTGTTGTTCTGGCGAACGACGCAGTTGCCCCAGCCGCGCACCTGGTGCTGGTTCCAGTTGATGTCCTTGACGGTTGAGTCGCGGAGCGGGAGCAGGTTGGCCGGGTAGTCGGTCGGTTCGCCGGTGGCCCATTGGAAGAAGCTGGTGACCTGCCAGCCGCCGATGAACTTGTCCATCAGGCCGCTGACGCCGGAGCCGAACTTCTTGCCCTTGCCGAACGGCAGGTCATAGGAGCCGGTGAGCTTGAAGACATGCGGACGGTCGTTGAAGTAGAGGGACCGCTGCTCGACGCCGTTGAACGGATCGGTGAAGCCCCACTGTTCGAGCATGCGCGACCAGGTGTAGTTGGTGGTGATGATGAGCCCGCTCATGCGGACGTTGTAGTTGATCTGGAGCGAGTTGTAATTGATGTTGCCATCATTCAAACCCTGCTGCAGCAGGTTGCCGTTGAACTGCGGAAAGGGACGGTTCAACTGGTAGCGGGAAAGGGTGTTGGCGGTGAAGAACGGCGTGCCGGTGAAGGCGCTGTTCCCGCGGAAGGGGTTCGGCAACTGTTCGTTGCAGAAGTTCGGAAGGCCGCCCTGGAGCGCGTCGCACTGGCGCATGAAAGACGCGCTGGGAATATTGAGTTCCCGTTGCGTTTCATGGTTCCGGGTGCGGCTGCCGATGTAGCTGACGTCGAGCACGCTGCGGGGGTTGACCTGGTACTGGAAGCCGAAGGAGAACTGATCAATGCCAGGCAGCTTGAAGTTCGGGGTCCAGTGGTTGAAGTCACGGCCGAGGAAGGTGGAGGCGCCGAGCGACGCGCCCGGGGGCCGGTTGAAGCCATTCGGGAACGGGTTGCTGAGCACGCCGGCAATGGGCGTACGGCCGTCATCGACGCTGGCGACAAGGGGCGTATTCGTCTCGAAGCCCAAGCTGCGCAGATTGTTGTTGCTGGGGTTCATGTAGTAGCGCCCGAAGCCGCCACGCATTACCAGTTTGTCGTTGATCTGGTAGGCGAAGCCGGCGCGGGGCTGCCACGTGTTCTTGTAAAGCGTGCCGGAGTTGGCCGGGTTGGAGCCGACACCAGCGAACTGCAGTCCGCCGCGGAGGTTTAGGCCGGGCACCTGGAGCGTGCTGGCGCCAGGGTCGAAGCCGCGGTTGATACGGTTGTACTTTTCCGTGGCCGGGGCGTTGATGTCATAGCGCAAGCCAAGATTCAGCGTCAGCTTGCGGCCGACCTTCCAGTCGTCCTGGAAGTAGAGGGCCGTGTACCAGTTCTGATAGAAGGGGTACAGGGGGAAGAACTGCTGGCCGCCGACGGTACGGTCGTTGCCGAAGCCGCCGGGGAGGCCGAGGAGGAAGCTGGCGAAGGAGTCGCCGGAGTCGGCTTCCGCCTGGTTCCAGTTGCGGCGGGTCCACTGGTCGCTGAAGGTGAACTCCAGAATGTTGCCGGAGTTCTGCTGGATGAAGTGGATGCGGCGCAGGTCGACGCCACCCTTCAGCGTGTGCTTGCCGACGTTCTTGGTGAGGCCGCCGGTGATCGAGTAGTTATTGGTGATATTGATGCCCTGGCCGCGGCCGAGCGGGCTGTATCCATTGATGTTCCACCGGCCGAAGTAGGCGGGGCTGGGGAGTTGGCTGACGAGCGAGGACGGCAGGCCGAGGCTGCTGAGGTCGAAGTTCTCGTTGTCGCGTCCGAAACCCTTTTCGATAAAGCGGTTATAGGAGGCGCGAACGTTGAGGACGGTGGTGGGGTTCAGCGTGGACACCCAGTCCAGAACGTAGGCGTCATTGATGCGCTGGAACGGCTGCTGACCGTCCATGCCGGGGCCGGCGCAGATGCCATTGACGCAACGCTCTTCCGTACGGTCATTGGAGGCATGGCGGATGAAGCTGCGGTGCTTGTCGCCGAAGTTCCAGTCGAACTTGAGGATGAGGTTGTAGAAGTCATCCTTGTTCACATAGGTCGGCAGAATGAAGTTGGTGGTGGAGTAGCGCTGGCCGGGTTCGATATTGTTGGGCGTCGGCATGAACGCCATGACGCGGCGGGCAACGGGGTCGATGCGACTCGCCGGGATCTGGTTATTGGGGAACTGGACGCGAACCGGGTTGCCGCTGGCATCAAGCGTGGTGTTGAAGGGATCGTAGATGCGAATGGGCTGACCGTTTGCCTGCGTGAGCCTGGAAAAATCACCAGTGCGCATTTCAGGCATGGCGTAGCTGGTCCGCAGCGGGTTCGGCGTAGTTTCGCGATAGCCTTCGTAGGCGCCCATGTAGAAAAGCTTCACGGGCCCGTCCTTCTTCAGCAGTTTGGGGAAGTAGATGGGGCCATCCACCTGGACGCCATACTGGTCCATGTTGCCGTTGGGTCGTGGGGCGTTGAGCGAGCCATCGGCGCGGCGGCCGCGGGCGTTGTTCTGAAACGAGTTGGCGTTGAGCGGGGCGCGGCGCATGAACTCGAAAGCCGAGCCGTGGTGCTGCGCGGTGCCGGACTTCAGGATGACGTTGACCACACCGCCGCCGGTGCGGCCGTAGGCGGCGTCATAAGAGTTGGTCTGAATCGCGAACTCCTGCACGGCGTCGACGACGGGCACGTAGGCGATATTGTTGCCGCCCAACTGCGCGTTGTTCGGAGCGCCGTCCATCAGGAACTCATTCCGGCTCTGCTGGCCGCCGTTAATGGACCATTCGGCGATGGCGCCGTTGTCGAACGGACGCTGCCAGATGGCGGCGCCGCGGAACGTAACGCCGGACTGCGTGACGCCAAGCATGAACGGATTGCGGGCGTTGAGCGGGAGATCGGCGATCGTTTTGGTATCGATGACGCCGGAGCGGGAGGCCGTCTGCGTTTCGAGAATGGCGGCGTTGGCCTCAACGGTAATCGAATCGCTTAGTTGGCCGACGTCCAGAGTGATGTCGATACCAGCCACCTGGCTGATGGCGAGCGTGATGTTGCTGCGGACGGCGGTTTTGAAACCGGTCTGCGTGACGGTCAGGGTGTACTGTCCGGGACGGAGGAACGGGATGGAATAAACACCGGAGTTGTCGGACGTGGCGGTGTTGGTTTCATTGGTGGCCGTATTCACGGCTTTGACGGTTGCGCCGGTAATGAGCGCGCCGGAGCCGTCAAGGACACGGCCGGTGATGGTTGCGCGAAACTCCTGAGCCATGCCGGCGAGGGAGAAAAGCGCAAGTAGACAAGCGATCGGCAAGGATCGATTTATCATGAAAAGCCCCTTCGTGGAATTCGAGCGCCTCCAAGCGAGAGGACGCCCATTGCGACAAATGTTATCAAACTCTTACATTCCAAAAATTGAACAATGTTAACGCTTTCATTCGGAGCGAAGCGGCAAGCGTAGTAGGATCGGCAGAGGGGTACGAAGTGGGATTCCGGAGTGGACTATTTCTGATGTGTTTGGGGGTAGTGCCGGTGTGCGCGCAGTTCGCCGAGCAGGAGCCACCGGCGGGGTTTGTGCTTCGGAATGCCGCGACGCCGGAGCGGCACCAGATTGAAACGATGCCCGGCGGCGTGGCGATCTTCGACTACGACGGAGACGGGAAGTTGGACCTGTACTTCCCGAATGGCGCGCCGCAGCCGTCGCTGCGAAAAGACGGCGATGTCTGGAAAAATCGCCTATTTCGGAATCTCGGCGGCTGGAAGTTTCAGGATGTGACGGAGCGGGCGGGCGTGGCGGGCAGCGGATACGACATGGGCGCGGCTGCGGGGGATTTCGACAATGACGGGCACGCGGATCTGTTCGTCACGGGAGTCCGCGGGAACGTCTTGTATCGCAACCGCGGCGACGGGACGTTCGAGGACATCACCGCGAAGGCGGGGATACGGCAAGCGGAGTGGTCGATCGCGGCCGGTTGGGTGGACTACGACAGCGACGGCGACCTGGATTTATTCCTTGTTAATTATGTGAAATGGAACCCGGATGCGGAGCCTTTTTGCGGAGACCGGGCGGCTGGGTATCGAACCTACTGTCATCCTCGATATTACGAGCCGCTACCGAATTCGCTGTATCGCAACAACGGTGACGGGACCTTCTTCGATGTGACGGCGGCAGCCGGCCTCGCGCGACACCGTGGCAAGGGGATGGGAGTGGCGTTTGCCGACTTCGACGGGGACGGGAGGATGGACGTGTTTGTGACGAATGACACGACGCCGGACTTTCTGTTCCGCAACCGCGGGGATGGCACTTTTGAGGAAATGGGGTTGAGGGCGGGAGTGGCGCTGAACGAAGACGGGCTGGCGCTGTCGTCGATGGGCGTCGATTTTCGCGATGCAAACGGCGACGGGCGGCCGGACCTGTTCGTGACGGCACTTGCCAACGAGACCTTCCCGCTCTATCTGAATCTGGGGGAGGGTTTATTCAAGGACGGGACGTATCCGGCGCGAATCGGCGCGCGGACGCTGGCGTATTCAGGCTGGGGGAGCGGGATCTACGATTTCGACAACGACGGGCGGAAGGACCTGTTCGCGGCCAATGGAGATGTGAACGACAACACCGAGACGTTTTCGTCGGGAAAGTCGAAGCAGGCGAATCTATTGCTGTTGAACAAAGGGGACGGTACGTACGGAGGAGTGGACGTCGGCGCACCGGCAATGCACCGGGGGGCAGCGTTCGGGGACTTGGATGGTGATGGGCGGATCGACGTCGTGGTGACGCGGCTGAACCAACCGCCACTGTTGCTGCGAAACACAGGAGGCGAGGGCCGAAACTGGCTGATGCTGCGGCTGCGCGGCCGGACGTCGAACCGGGACGCCGTCGGGGCCAAGGTGCGGGTTCGGGCCGGGGGCGTGGATCAGTACAACCATGTGACGGGCAGCGTAGGGTATGCTTCGACCTCCCAACTCGCCGTCCACTTCGGGCTGGGGACTGCGGCTATGGCGGAGGAGGTGGAGGTGACGTGGCCGAGTGGGAAAAAGCAGGTGCTGCGGGAAGTGAAGGCCAATCAATTCCTGTCGATTGTAGAGCCCTGAAGCTGCGCGGCGGCCGCTTCCTGCGCGGCGGCATCGCTGGGGCGGCCGAGGCGGCGAAGGACGCGGGCGAGCAGCAGACGGGCGGCGGGCCGGCGGGGATCGAGCGCGACGGCGCGTTCGAGATGGGTGAGCGAAGCCGGAAGCCGGTCGAGTTGTTGCAGCGCACGGCCGAGTTGATAGTGGGCTTCGGCGGAGTTCGGGACGCGCGCGATGGCGGCTTCGAGGACCGGGACACTGGCGGCGGCGCGGCCGTCGCGGAGCAGAAAACGGGCATAGGCCGTGCGGGCGCGTTCCTCGAAGTCATCGTGCCGGGCGATGGCGGCCAGGAAGCGTTTTTCGGCCTCGTCGCGGCGGCCGAGGCCTTCCAGACATTCGCCGATAGCGGTCTCCGGCATAGCCTTGACGGTGGCGATGCCGAGCGCCTTTTCGAGCGACGGAAGCGCTTCCACAAAGCGATTGAGCGTATACAGCGCGCGGCCGTGATAGTAACAGGCATCGAGGAGCCGGCTGTTGAGCGAGCAGGCGCGGGCGAACGGTTCGACGGCGGCGCGTGTATCGCCCTGGGCGGCGTGGAGAACACCGAGCGCCTTCCAGACTTGCGCGTTTTTCGGCTCCGCGGCGGCGGCGGCTTCCAGTAGCGGAAGCGCCTCGGCAGGGCGTCCCTGTTCAAATGCCGCCACGCCGCGCTGATAGGCATCGCCCTGCCAGAAGAGTAATAGCAGCGCTAGCGAGCGAATGGGCATTCCTCGCCGGATTGTATCACCGGGCCTTTGCGGCGGCTCAGGCGGGGGCCTGCGCGGCGGCTTCCGTGGCGCCCGCATCGTTAAAGGCGTAGCCGAAGCCGCGGACGCTGCGGACGTAGGTGGGATTGGTGGGGTCGGGCTCGATCTTCTGGCGAAGGCGGAGGATGTAGACATCGACGGTGCGATCGGTCACCGCGCGGTCGTGTCCCCACACGGCATTCAGCAGCTGTTCCCGGCTGAAGACGACGCCGGGGCGGGTCATGAAGAATTCGAGAAGACGGAATTCGGTAGCGGTAAGCGTGACCTCGGCGCCATGTAGGAAGACGCGGCAGGCGGTGCGGTCCAGTTCCAATCCGCCCCCCTTCAATGTCCGCGCCGGCGCGTTGTTGCCGCGGAACTGGATCTTGATTCGCGCGATCAGTTCGCGCACGAAGAATGGCTTGACGATGTAGTCGTTGGCACCGAGCTCCAGGCCGACAATGCGGTCGGTTTCCGTGGCGCGTGCGGTGAGGAAGATAACGGGAATGGTGGCCAGGTCCGGATGGCTGCGGATGGATTTACAGATCTCCAGGCCGTCGGAGTCCGGCAACATGATGTCGAGAATGATGAGATCAGGCCGCTCGCGGCGGCAGAGATCTAGGGCGCCTTTACCAGTTTGTGACCCCGCGAACACATAGCCTTCCTTTTCCAGGTTGTACTTCAGCAATGCGAAGAGGTCGGCGTCATCCTCAATCAACAGAATTTTCTTCATTCCAAGTCCTTGCCCTCAAGCTAGCGCGTGCCGGTTACAGAAGCATTACGAGGTGGTTAACTGTGTGCGAATATCGCTGTCCTCGCTCATGCCCAGGTCCTCGACGGGGAGGGTGAAGATGAAAGTGGAGCCGCGTCCGAGTTGGGACTCGACACGGACGTCGCCGCCCTGGGCGCGGATCAGGTGCTTGACGATGGATAGGCCGAGTCCGGTGCCGCCGAGTTCGCGGGAACGGGCCTTGTCCACGCGGTAGAAGCGTTCAAACAGGCGGGGTAGTTCGTCGGCGGGGATGCCGATGCCGGAGTCGGCGACGCGAACCTCAATCGACTTGAGACCGGCGAGCGGCTTGGCGCTGACGGTGATAGAGCCCCCCTCGGGCGTATATTTGAGCGCATTGTCGACGAGGTTGGTGACGACCTGGTTGACCGCTTCAGCATCGCAGAAGGCTTCCACTGGTCCGCCGGCACGCTGCAGGTTGAGGGAGATATCCTTTCTGGCGGCCAGCGGTGTCATCGAATCAATCGTGTTTTCGAGCAGACGCTCCACGTTGTAACTGGCGAAAGAGAATTTCTGCTGTTTGAGTTCGACGCGGGAAAGGGTTAGAAGATCGGCCGTCAGGTTGGCGAGGCGCTCGGCGTTCTGGCGGATGATTTGCAGGAATCGGACATTGTGGTTGGGATCGTCGATGGCGCCGTCGAGCAGTGTTTCGGTGTAGCCCTGAATGGAGGCGAGCGGGGTGCGCAACTCGTGGGAGACGTTGATGACGAAGTCCTTCCGGACCCGTTCCACCTTTTCGAGTTCGGCGTGCTCGCGCTCGAGTTCCTGGAACATGCCTTCGAGCTTCTCGCCGGTCTCATTCAACTTCCGTTCCAGCAGTCCGAGTTCGTCTGTCCCCGTGCGTTGCAGACGGGCATGGAAGTTGCCGCGGGCGAGTTCCGCGGCGTAATCGATGATGCGGCCGAGGCGGTGCGCGATGACGCGAGCAAACCAGAGAGCGAGAAGAATGGCCGGGACGAAAGCAAGCGCGGTGGCCACAAGAACGCGGCGGCGGATGACATCCACCTGGCTTTGCAACTCGGCCAGCGGGACGGCGAGCCGGAGGGCGCCAGCCTTCACCGGCACTGCGACATAGAGAAAATCCACGCCCATCGTGGCGCTGCGGCGGCGGGCGGAACCGTTGCGGCCGGCGAGGGCCGCTTCCACTTCCGGCCGGCCTCGATGGTTTTCCATGCGATTGCTGCTGGCGTCGGAATCGGCCAGAACGCGGCCATCGGGGGCTATGAAGGTAAGGCGCCCGCGGGTGCGGTCCGAGAAGTCCTGCAGCGTGGTCTGATTGGTGAGGTCGACCCCCTGCTCCACGGCGCTTGCCAGCATGGCTCCTTTATCGAAGACCTCGCGCTCCAGCGTTTCCTGATAAGTGGCCTCAATCACGCGGGTGGCGAGAACGTCGCCGGCAACGAGCGCCACAACCAGAAGGCATAATACGGCCCCAATGAGTTTGAAGAATATTTTTCCGGTCATGGCGGAAGATCGTTTCCCCATTGTAGGCTCCCCACAGGGATAGCAGGGAGCCGTGACAATGGCGTTACAAAGCAAAAAACATTTCGTAAGTAACCTGTTTTTATTGAATTACCGGGCGAGTTCGACCACGGTGTAGACAGGGACGCGGGGGAGGGAGAACTCGGTGGCGCCGTCCTCGTGGACGATGTCGGCCGCTGCGACGGATTCCCCGAAGGCGTGGACGGCGATTTTCGGCCATTTGCCGAGTACGCGGACACGAAGGCCCTCAACAGTGCGGGCGCCGTAGTTGAGAAGGGAGACGCGGCGGCGGGCGTTGTCGCCGGAGAGGCGGGCGACGACTACCTCGCTGCCATAGAGACGCAGAAGGCGTTTTTCGTCGGTCAGTTTCTGCCGGACTTCGTAGGCGAAGGCGGACGGATCGCCGGGTTTAGATTTGACGTTCAGGTCGAGACCAGGGTCGGGCTTGGTAAGGGCGCGGAACAGTAGATTACGGCGCAGCATCAGTTTCATGTTCTCAGTGGCGGCGGGGGTGCCGTCATCGATGAACCCGATATTGGCAAGGGTGGGAAGCGGGTCGGCGGGCAAGCTTGACAGGAAGGCGTGCATTGCGGCGAAGGCGGTCCAGTCCTTGGAGTTGGCGTTAACGAGGGCATCGACGCCAAACAGATGGGCCTCGGCGGCGGCGAGAGCGGCGCGGCCTTCGCCGGCGTTGACCAGGGCCTTTTCGGAGAAGCGGCGGGCGTAGCGGGCGCCGTTGGTCTCCACCCATGGGGAAGAGGAGGCGCTGGCCCGGTTGATGCGGTAGTTCACGCCCGGAGAGGGGATACGCTTCAGTTTGGTGGGGTCCACCGGGTCGGCACAGTGGCCCTTCCATTCGGCGGCGCGTGCGGAGGGAACCGTGACGCACTCGATGCCCGCTTCCTTCAGGGCGGGAGTTGGTTCGGCATCGACAAACAGGCCGGGAATGGCGGCCGCGAGGAGCAGAATGGAGGTCACAGGCTGATCTCTTTCACCGTGATCTTCGACTTGTCGAAAACGCCGAGACCAAGGGAACTCGCAAATTCGATATGCCCTGGCTCGCGGATGAAGTTGTTGGTGTTCGGATCCTTGCGGAAGTCGCCCTTCTTGACGAAGTCCTTGGAGCGGTTGAAAACGCTGATGGCGCCTTTGGCCTTGCGTTTCTCCTCGATGATGTCGATGAGCAGCCGGTCAATGGCGACGGGATCGGTGCCGAACATCATGCGGGCGGGATAGAAGCGGAATTGGTCCTGGTGAAGGAACGGGCCGCCGTGCCAGACGCCCTTAAGTCCGTCCATCACCTGCAGGACCGTACGAGAACGAAGTGGTTCCACGGTGGCCAGTGTGCCGATGAAGGAATAGGTGTTCGTCTTCTCGAAGCGGTGGGATCGGGCTACGTTGTGGAAGCAGCCGTAGGCGATGTTCTTCAGGCATCCGGTGACGCCGGAGGCGCCATGGTCTTTCATGTTGGGGACGTTGATGATCTTGGTGAAGCGTTCGGCGATGGGGCGGACGAGGTTGGAACGGGTGTCATCCTCGCCGAAGAAATCGACCTCGACGTAGGTGCGGGGATCGTAGCCATTGATGGAATCCCGCATGGCGCTGGCGGCCCAGACGTTGACGCCTTCGGGGAGATACTTCGGATAGTTGGCGGAGGTGACCTGATCCTGAAAGCGCTCGAAGCAGGTGATGTTCTTCGCGGGAATGCCGGAGAGGATGAGTTGCCTGGCGATTTCGGCGACGACGACGGGGTGGGAGCAGATCTTTGGGGCGCCGGAGCAGTTGAGCTTGATGCCGACGTGATCGGATGGGGAGACGAAGCGGCGCCAGGAGTCACGAACATCCTTGTCGCCGGTGAGGGCGAGCAGGCCCTGCTTCATCATTTCGGCGACAACAGCCGCGTCGACCGCGTCTGTCTCCGGGTTGATGGAGGTGGGCGCGTGAACACTGGCGACTTTGCCGGGGAAAGGACCGGGCATGCCGGGAACGGCGGCTGGCTTGAAGTTGGTCTGCACCCGGTACTGCGGGAGGCTGTCGGATTTCGGGGCGGCCAGAGCGGCCCCGGCGAGCGACGGGAGCGTCAGAAAGTCGCGGCGTTGCATACAATCAAGTTTATCGAAAGGAGTCAGCATGACGAATCGACGGAAGATCCTGACCTCAGTAGCCGGAGTGGCGGCGGCGGCCGGAGCCGCGCAGGCGCAGTCTGGTCCAGAGAAAAAGGTGCACCGCAAAGGCGCCAAGCCGAAGCAGACGCCGCTGTTCAACGGAGCGGTCTCCTACGGGAATCTGCTGTTTGTTGCCGGCAAGGGAGCGCACTTCCCCGGAGACATCACGGCGCACACGAAGCACGTGCTCGACGAGATCGAGAAGGAGTTGGTGAACGCCGGCTCGTCGATGAATAAAGTGCTGAAGTGCAACGTTTATCTGCACGACCTGAAGGACTACCAGGCGATGAATGAAGCGTTCCGGGGCCGGTTTGGTGAGGAGCCGCCGGTGAGGACGACGATTGCGGCGGCGGGCGGCATTCCGGGGAATTCGTTAGTCGAGATCGACGTTATCGCCTACATATAGGCGATTGGCGCGGATATAGGTGAGCACCGCCGCAGGCAACTCCGGCGGTGCTTCTCCGTGCGCGAGGCGGCGGCGGATGTCGGTGCTGGAGACATGCAGTTGCAGCGTTTCCAGCCGGTGGACGCGGGCTCCGGAGGGAATGTCGTAAACGTAGCCGGGTCGTGAGAGGACGATGAAATCCACCTGGCCAATGACATCGCGCCAACGGAACCAGGTTTCGATTTCGCTGAACGCGTCGGCGCCGATGAGGAAGTAGAGTTCTGTGCCGGCGGGGAGTTCGCGGCGGACCCGTTCGATGGTCAGGATGGAGTAGCTGGTGGACTGGCCCTCCTCCAGGCGGGAGGCGGTGAGGCGGGGGTCCGCCTCGGCGGCAAGCGCCGCCATGGCGAAGCGGTGGTCGTAGGCGGCGGTGGCTTGGCGCTGCTTGTGCGGGGGGATGGCGTTGGGGATGAGTAGGATACGGTCGAGCTGAAAGTGGTCTGCCGCTTCGCGGGCGATGGCGATGTGGGCGTTGTGAATGGGGTCGAAGGTACCGCCGAAGAGAGCGAGGCGCAAGGATGTCCTCAGAAGGAAATGCCGATGAGGAAATCGACCTGGTTGGAGGACCGGATGGGGCCGGCGTTATTCCAACGGGTGTAGCGTACTTCCGGGGAGAGGCGAACGAAGGGAACCTTGATTTCGAGTCCGCCGGCAAGCAGCAGGCCGCGACGGTTCGGGTCATTGGAGGCGCCGCCCAGGAACCGCCCAATATCGCCGAGGCGCTGGAAGTTGACGCCGGCGCCGGCGTAGGGCTTGAGAACCGGTGTTGGGGCCCGCAGTTTTCCATAGAGAGGGAACTCCCAGGTATTGGCTGAGCCGCGAGAGAGGACGCCATCGGCATCCCAACGCCGGTAGAGCGCGTCGAACTCAATGCCGAGGCCGAGCGGGAGGCGGATATCGAGCATGGGGCCGATGACCACGTTGCCGCGCCCGCGCACGACATTGGTGATCGCCCCGGTGCGGGATTCGGCCTTAACGAAATCGGTGAGGGGCAGACCGCCACGCACGCCGACGCCGATGTTCTGCGCGCTCAGCAATGCTGCTGAGAAAACGCAGCAGACAAGGATCTTACGGAATAGTCTGCTCATTTCCTCAGTTTAAGGGAAAAATGCGGGTGCGGCCTGAGAAGAGGGCCGGAAGCGGCGCACTACCAGACTGTGACCATCGTAATTCCGTTACCTTGGCTGCGCGGGCGGAGCTTGCCGCCGGCAGAGTTGCACCGGTTGCGGCTGCAAAGCGTGTTGGAAAAAGCCGCCGGACTGACTCGATACGCGCGAGACTATGATCCGGGAAAGATGGATCACTGGGAGTTGCCGGCCGTGGACCTGTTGGACTTCTTGTGCCACCCGGACCGGTACACCGTGGAAGGGAAAAAGGTTAAGCGGGAGAAGTTGGTGTATCCTGTGGGCAACGCGCCTCGGACGGCAGTGGTGGGCCGGGAGGTGGAGGAGAGCCGCCGGGTGAAGTGTTTCCGGCGGATGAGCGACCCGGCGCTGCGGCAGTTTGCGCCCCATGCGCTTGCGGCGCGATTGGACGTGCTGCGGGCGGCGGAGTTCCGCGGCACGAAGACTCCTCTGCGGAATGCGCTGATCGTGTTTTCCGGCATCCTGGAGGGCGCGCTGACGCGCGAGGACGGGGACCGGTTATGGGAGCAGTATCAGGTGCCGGTGTTTGAGCAATTCCTGGGGATCGATGGCGAATTGTTGGCCTGGGAATGCGAAGTCCATCAGGGGCTTCACGTTTGTGAGGAGTCAGCCTATTTTGAGAGAGGGGAAGAGGACCGTCTGCTCGTGAGCTTCCTGAGTAATCCACGACTGCCTGTCCTGCGCCTGGACACGGGGTTGGCGGGCCGGATTACCGATGAGCCGTGCGCCTGCGGCGCGGCCGGGCCGCGGGTTGTCGACCTGCGGAGGCGTACCGCCCGTGTGGGCGCGGAAGTTCAGGTGCGGCGCGCGGCTGTGGGGTAAACTGAGGGGAGCCGTGCGGATGTGGCGAAATTGGCAGACGCCCTGGATTTAGGTTCCAGTGCCCTCACGGGCGTGGGAGTTCAAGTCTCCCCATCCGCACCAACAGCGCCCCGGCTGTGGCGATAGAATACCGGAGTGCAACGCAGAGATTTCATCGCCGCCGCCACCGCGGCAACCGTTCCGGTTTCCGCCGCCATGAAGCCGATCCCGATCATCGATACCCATATCCACCTGTTCGACCCCGGCCGTCCGCAGGGGATTCCCTGGCCGCCGAAGGATGCGATTTTCTACAAGCCGGCGTTGCCAGCCGGCTACCGGGCGATGACAAAGTCGCTAGGTATCGTGGGCGCAATCGAAGTGGAGTGCAGCCCGTGGTTGGAGGACAACCAGTGGGTTCTGGATGTGTCGGAGAAGGAAACGATCATGGTCGGGATGATCGGCAACCTGGAGCCGGCAAGCCCGGAGTTCCCGAAGCAACTCGAACGGTTCGCCAAAAATCGCTTGTTTCGCGGAATTCGCTATGGATATCTGTGGGGCAACGACCTGCGGGAGTCGCTCCAGAAACCGCAGTTTGTGGATGGGCTGAAACGGCTGAGTGCGGGTGGCTACACGCTGGACTCCGCTAATCCGACGGTGCGGCTGTTGGAAGACCTGATCCAGGTCGGCGACCGCGTGCCGGACCTCCGGATCGTCATCGACCATTTACCGAAGATCGCCATTCCCACCGATGCGTCCGGCCGTTCGGCGTATGACCGCGCGATCGCTACGCTGGCCGCGCGAAAGAACGTTTATGTGAAAGTCTCCGCCGTGCTGGGGAAGGTGGGCGACCGGATTCCTTATGATTTGGCGCCGTATAAGGCGAAGCTGGATGCGATTTACGATGCCTTCGGGCCGGACCGGCTGCTCTATGGGTCCGACTGGCCGAACAGCGAGCCGCTGGGTAACTATGCGCAGGTGCTGGCTGTCGTGAGGGAGTATTTTGAAGGGAAAGGCCCGGAGGTGGCGGAAAAGTACTTCTGGAAAAACTCCGTAGCGGCCTACCGGTGGGTCAAGCGGGAAAAAACGCAACCGGGCAAGTAACGATTCTTCATAATCGGATATCCTATAAGACATGAGACTCAAGCTCTTCCCGGTAGTACTGCTGTCGCTCTTGACCCTCCCGTTGATCGCCGCCGACGGTGACGCAAAGCTGCGTATCCGTTCTTCGCCGCGCGGCGCTGGTCTATTTGTCGATGGGAAGTATGTTGGCCCGGCTGGCCGTTTTACGGTGCCCGAGTCGTATGTTCTAGAGCCGGGTTCGCACGAAATCACGTTGAAGGATCCCCGTTATGAGGACTTCACCACCCGCGTCGACCTGACTGCGGGCAAGACCACCAAGCTGTCGGCGAAGTTGAAGAAGAAGGAAGATCCGAAGGGACCGTTCGGCCGTCTGCGCCTGAAGGGCGGCGAGCCGGAGTCTTTCTGGTCAGTCGCGCAAGGCGACATCGGTGCCATCTACCTGAACGGCCTGTTCGTTGGCCATGTGGATGAACTCAACGATGTGGGCGGCGGCCTTCTGGTTCCGGCCGGCACGTACGAGTTGAAGGTGCAGTCGCAGATTTATGGCGAATTCACGAAGCAGGTCACGATCGAAGCCGGCAAAGTGAATCGCGTGGTTTACGGTTCGAAGCGCGAACAGTAGTCCTCGACTTCGGCCCGGGATGGTGCCGAGGTTTGCGCTCCGAGTCTGGTAACGGATAACGCCGCCGCCGCATTCGCAAAGCGAATTGCGCCGGCGGTGTTTTCGTTTTCGGCGAGCGCAACGGCAAAGGCAGCATTGAAGGTGTCACCGGCAGCAGTGGTATCGACGGCGTCCACGGGGAAGCCTTGGTAGTGGATGCCGCCGGAGAAACAGCCGGCAGCGCCCAACTTGATGATGACGCCGCGGGCGCCCATCGCCAGTAGTTGGGACTCCCAGCGGGAGGGCGGTGCGGCCGCGCCGGTGAGCAGTGTGGCTTCCGATTCATTGGGCGTGAGCCAGTCGGCGTTCTGCAGGATGGCGGCGTCGAGCGGTTGGGCCGGGGCGGGGTCGAGAATTGTGATGGCGCCTTCTTCGCGGGCGATGGCCATGGCGCGGGCGACGGCGTCGAGCGGCGTTTCGAGTTGGAAGAGGGCGCAGGCCGCCGTGCGGAAAAAATGGCGCAGGGCCTCGACGGCGCCGGGATCGATCAATAGGTTGGCGCCGGGGGCGACGAGAATAGAGTTCTGGCCCTGCTCGTCCAACCAGATCATGGCGACCCCCGTGGGAGCGGAACGGGTGGCATGCACTGCGGCAGTATCGACACCGGAGGCGGCCAGCGAGGCGCGGAGGTGGTCGGCAAAGGTATCGTACCCGACTCGGCCGGCCATTCGAACCGTACCGGGGTGGCGCGCGAGCCGGGCGGCAGCGTTGGCCTGATTGGCGCCTTTGCCGCCGGGGATCATCTGAAAGCCGGCGCCTAGAACGGTCTCGCCCGGCGCGGGCAGCCGGGTGGCCCGGGCGACGAAGTCCATGTTCAGGCTGCCAAGGACGACGATATGCCGCCGCATGGGATTAGGGGCGGGCCAGGTCGATGCCGATCTTTTTCATCTCCTCGGCGTAATAGCGGCGGTGCAGCAGGTCGAACTCTTCGCTGCCTTCCAGGATTTCGCGCTTCTGCGAGCGGATTTTCTGCCGGGCGGCCTTATCGATCTTCTCCTCGTTGAGGAGGAACTCCGTGAACACCTTGACGATTGCAAGGCGGATGTCATTCTCCGGCTTTTTCAGGCGGAAGTCGCGTCCCTTGCGCATGGCGGCCAGGATCTTGTGGGAAATCTCAGTGATCTTGTCGCGGGAGAGCTTCATGCCGTCGCCGGTGTCACGGCCGGAGGCGCGGACGATCTTTCGTTCGGCGATCAGCTGATTCTTCACCTTGCGGAACATGTCGGAGTAGCTGACCTGTTCACGCCGCATGTAGTCGCTGTACTGCGAGAGGATCTCGCGTACTTCATCGTTCAGTTCATCCTCCACCGAGAGTTCGGCGATGATCACTTCGTTGACCGTAACTTTCGCCTGCGCCGGATTGATGACTTCCACCAGACCCGCCGCAACGGCGGTGACGACCTGACCGGACAGGTGCGCGACAACTTCCTTCTGCAGCAGCATTCGAGTCTGAGTCTAACGGCGAGGGGAAGGGAGTGTCAATTCCGGGGCCGCTTTGCTATACTCAAAATTCGCATGTTGCTGCATTCTCAGGGCCCCCATCACCATCATCGCCATGCGGCGAGTGGCCGGGCCATTGGTTGAACCTGCTCTGAAGTACCGCAGCATGAAACCGTAATCGAGCCCGCCGCACCCCCGGCGGGCTTTTTCTTTCTTCAACCCCTCAAACACCCATATGGATCTCGATTTCAAGAAAGCGGACGGCCTCGTCACCGCCGTCATTCAGGACCACAAGTCCGGCCGGATACTCATGGTCGGCTACATGAACGAAGAGTCGTTCCGGCTGACGGTGGAACGCGGCTATGCGATCTTCTGGAGCCGTTCGCGGCAGAAGCTGTGGCTGAAAGGGGAGTCGAGTGGCCATAGATTGATGGTGAAGTCCATCCAGACCGATTGCGACAAGGACGCGGTGTTGGTGCAGGTGGAGGCGATCGGGCCCGGCGTATGCCACGAGGGCTATGAGAGTTGCTTCTTCCGGACCCTGGAGGAGGGGGAATGGAAAGTGACCGAGAAGCAAACCTACGACCCGGCCGCGGTCTACAACCACTAGGAACGAATTACATCCATGTCGAATAAGTTGAAACTCGGAATTCCCAAGGGAAGCCTGGAAAACGCCACGATCGATCTGTTCAAGAAGGCTGGCTTTCAGATTCAATCCTCGAGCCGTTCGTACTTTCCGGTGATCGATGATCCGGAGATCGAATGCATGCTGATCCGCGCGCAGGAGATGGCACGGTATGTGGAGGACGGTGTGTTGGACGCCGGGCTGACCGGCTTTGACTGGATCCAGGAATCGGGCGCGAAGGTTGTCAAGATCGCCGACCTGGTGTACTCCAAACAGAGCTTCGGCAAAGTGCGGTGGGTGCTGGCCGTTCCGGAGGCGTCGCCGGTGAAAACCGTAAAGGATCTGGAAGGCAAGATCATCGCCACCGAACTCGTGGAGGCCACCAAGAAGTACCTGCGGAAGCACGGTGTAAAGGCCAAGGTAGAGTTCAGTTGGGGGGCGACGGAAGTAAAGCCCCCGGACTTGGCCGATGCCATTGTGGAGGTGACGGAAACCGGATCGTCTCTCCGCGCCAATAAGTTGCGGATCGTCGAGGAGTTGTTCAGCTCCAATACGCAACTGGTGGCCAACAAGGAAGCGGTGGCCGATCCGTGGAAGAAGCAGAAGTTGGCCGACATCAAGATGCTGCTCGAGGGCGCAATTGCGGCGCTGGGCAAGGTGGGCCTGATGTTGAACGTGGAGCGGAAGAATCTGGAGACGGTGCTGGGCATCCTGCCGGCGCTGAAGAACCCGACCATCTCGCCGCTGGCGCAGGACAATTGGGTGGCGGTGAATACGATCCTGGATGAATCGACCGTGCGGACGATCATTCCGCGGCTGAAGCAGGCCGGGGCGAGCGGGATCGTGGAGTATCCGTTGAACAAAATCATTGAGTAGGCGCGCATGATACGCATCGTTGAACACACGCAGGTGGGCCGCATACTGGCCCGTAAGGCGGCCCGCTTCACGGAGGCCGAGCAGGCGGTCCGGCCGATCCTGGAAGCCGTGCGGACCCGGGGCGACAAGGCCGTGATGGAGTATGCGCGTCAGTTTGACGGGTTTGACCGCAAATCGCTGCGTGTGAGCGAGGCGGAGTTGCAGGCCGCGGCGGGAGCGCTGACGAGGGAGTTCCGAGCGGCCGTAAAGACGGCGTCGGCAAACATTCGGGCCTATGCCAAGCTGCAGTTGCCGGCGGCGAAATCGGCCGTGATCTCTCCGGGGCTCAAGGTCGGACAGGTAGTGCGGCCGCTTGATACAGTGGCTGCCTACATTCCGGCGGGCCGTTATCCGCTGCCCTCGACCGTGCTGATGACGGTGATTCCGGCCCTGGTGGCGGGCGTGCCGAACGTGTGCGTGACCTCGCCGAAGCCGGTACCGGAGATCTTCGGCACGGCTGCCCTTCTGAAGACGCCGCATGTCTTCCAGATTGGCGGGGCGCACGCGATTGCCGCATTCGCCTACGGGACGAAGACGGTGCCGCGGGCGGACCGCATTGTGGGCCCGGGCAATATCTACGTGGCCGCCGCGAAAAAACTGCTGGCCGGTGAGGTAGGGATCGATTTCATAGCCGGTCCGACGGAAATCCTCATGATCGCCTCCGACGGCAACCCTTCGTGGATTGCGGCGGACATGCTGGCGCAGGCCGAGCATGACACCGATGCCAGCGCCGTGCTGCTGACCACGTCGAAGCAGTTGGCCATCGCCGTTCAGAGCGAAGTGGAGCGGCAGTTGGAGACGCTGCCCACGGCGCCGACGGCGCGCAAAGCGATCGAGAGGAATTCGGCCATCATTCTGGTCCGGTCGCTCGACGAGGCCGTGGAAATCTCCAACCGGTTCGCGCCGGAGCATCTTTCGATCCCCGATGCCTCGTTGGTGAAGGGTATCCGCCATGCGGGTTCGATCTTCATCGGGCCGTTCAGCCCGGAGGCTGCGGGCGACTACGCCAGCGGGCCCAATCACGTACTGCCGACGAGCGGCGCGGCGCGGCTCCGCGGCGGACTGTCGGCCATGGACTACGTCAAGATCATCTCCACGCAGGAATTGAGCGCGGCGGCGCTGCAGAAGTTGGAGTCGTCGATCACCACGCTGGCCCGGGCCGAAGGGCTGGAGGCGCACGCGCGCAGCGTCGAGGTTCGCCGTGGCCGGTAGCACGAAGGGTTCCCAACTCCGGCCGCGTCCGGCGGTCGAGAAGATGGCGCCGTATCACCCGCCAACCGGGGGGCGCATAGAACGCCTGCGGCTGGACTTCAACGAAAACACGCTCGGTTGCAGCGAGAAGGTGACGCAGTTCATCGCCGAGCACCTGATTGAGAATGACCTTGCCGTGTATCCCGAATACGGTGAAGCGATCCGGGAACTTTCGCGGTTCTTTCAGGTGGCCGAGTCCGAGTTCACCATGACCAATGGCACCGACGAGGCGATTCAGGTGCTGGTCAATACCTACGTCGACGATGACGACGACGTCATCATCCTGAAGCCCTCCTACGCCATGTACCGCTTCTACTGCGAAGTGGCTGGAGCGCAGATCCGGGAGATCTCCTACCGTGCCGGAACGCTGGCGTTTCCGCTGCAGGAGTTGCTGGGCGCGATTCAGCCCTCGACGCGTCTGATTCTCATCTCCAATCCGAACAATCCCACCGGGTCGGGCGTCGATTTGGACGGGATTCAACGGATCCTGAAAAAAGCGCCGAATGCGGCAGTGCTGATCGACGAGGCCTATTACGAGTTCAGCGGCGTGACGGCGTTGAAGCTGATCAACGAATATCCGAACCTGTTCGTGAGCCGCACGTTCTCCAAGGTGTACGGCATGGCGGCGATGCGCGTGGGCTGCATCTTCTCCCGCGCGGAGAACGTGGCGTGGATGAAGAAGGCACAGTCGCCCTATAGTGTGAACTCACTGGCGGTGCTGGCGGCGCGGGCCGCCATTCGCGATACGGAGTACATCTCCGAGTATGTGGGCGAGGTGCTGGCCGCCCGTGAGTTGCTGTACGTGGGATTTGAGAAGCTGGGTATCCCCTACATCAAGAGCCAGGGGAACTTCGTACTGTTCGCGGCCGGGGACCGTGCCGTCGAGATCCGGGATACACTGCGCGAGCGCGGCATTCTGGTGCGGGACCGCAGTTATGAACTGCCCGGTTGCGTGCGCGTCACGGTCGGCACGAGGGAGCAGATGCGGCGATTTCTGGTGGAATTGGAGGCGGTGTGGAAGCGTCCGGCAAAATGATTGTGTTCGACATGGACGGGGTGCTGGTGGACGTCACCGAGTCCTACCGCGAAACCATCGTCCAGACAGTACAGTTCTTCAGCGGAAGAACGATTGAGCGTGCCGCAATTCAGGACTACAAGAATCAGGGCGGATGGAACAACGACTGGGCGCTGTCGCAGAAGATCCTTGCCGACTTCGGCATGGACGTTCCGTACGAAACCGTGGTGGAGGAGTTCCAGAAGATCTTCTTCGGGCCGAATGGGAACGACGGGCTGATGCAGCGCGAGGTTTGGATCGATACCACCGGGACGCTTGGGCGGTTGCATGCGCGTTTTGCGTTCGCGGTCTTCACCGGGCGCCTGCGTGATGAAGCGCAGATGACGCTGGACCGCTTTGCCCGCCACTTGACCTTTGCGCCGGTCATCGGCGATGACGACGTGACGAAGGGCAAACCCGATCCCGAAGGCCTGTTGAAGATTCCTAACGCCAGCTACTATATCGGCGACACCGTGGACGACGCCCGCAGCGCCCGCGCCGCCGGGGTTCCTTTTATCGGCGTCGGCCACTCCCGCGACGAGGGCCACGCAAAAACGGTGGGCCTGATGGAGGCTGAGGGCGCCATCGCAATCATCGAGAGCATAAACGAACTGGAGAGAGTCTTACCTGCATGAGGACATCGACCGTAGAACGGATCACGCGCGAGACGCAGATCCGCGGAAAGCTGAAGATCGAGGGCAAAGGAAAGTACAGCATTTCGACGGGCTTCCGCTTCCTGGACCATCTGCTGGATCTG
>CAZWDD010000004.1:0-50639 GCA_964632345.1 uncultured Solibacteraceae bacterium
TGGGCGACAGCAGTCCGGCCGTGGCGATCCAGGCCATCAAGGCAGGCTGGCAGTTCTGGTATTGGACGCCGTCGACCGGGGCAAGAGAGACGATTGAGAACACGGTGCTCGCCGGGCTCGCCAAGCCGCAGCATCCGTGGGTGGAGCGGAACCTGAAAGAGGCCGTCTACAATCTGGCGGATGAGAACATTCGCTACCTCTACAACAACTGGGTGCCGGCTTTGTCGAAGCCGGAAGACCGAGAGCGGGTGATCCGCGGGCGGTTGGCGATTGAGGACCGGTTGGCGGAGAAGTTTGCGAGAGTGCTGGAGACTGGCTCGCCGCGGCAGGTGCAGTGGCTGCTGGCCGGGTTGAGCGAGTTCGAACTCCGCCGCGGAGATGTCTACGATCCGACGGCGGACCGGTCGACGAAGTTCCCCGGTATCTATAACCGAATCGGGAACGATGTGGAGCAGACCGTGTTTTTCGGCGAGGCGAATGACCGTATGGCACGGGCGCTGGCCCCGCACCTGAAGAGCCCGGATGCGGAGACGCGGCGGCTAGCGCTGCTGGCCGGCGAGATGCTGCGCGACGTGGCGTTCGGGGAAGTATCGCGGTTGGCCGGACCTCCGGGGAGTGGCCGCGATCCGATTCTGCTTGCCGTCAAGGAGAGCAAGCCCGCGCCGGTCCGGCGTGCCAGCGGCAATGGCGCTCGCGCCGGGGCTGGAACGGCGAAGCCGGACGACGACTATTTCCGCGGATACGTCGAACCGATCCTGACGACGCGCGGCAAGGACGGGCAGGCCTGCGTGCATTGCCATGCTTCGCACACGTTGTTTAACGCGACGCTGACAACGGCCCGGAATGTGATCAACGTGGAGGACCCGGAGAGCAGTCTGATCCTGGTCAAGCCGACTTCTTCGGCCGAAACCGAAGGGGTTGTGGGCGCCAGCAAGGCTGCTCATGGCGGTGGCGTGCGCTTTGAAAAAGGCTCGCCGGAATACAACACGATTTTGAACTGGATACGCGGAACCAAACCCTGACCGATATGCTACGCCACCCGGCTGTCCCCTTCGTCCTACCCTTCGCGGTTTTCATTGGATTTCTCGCCCTGCAGCCGTACAACCCGCTGCCGGGCCCCGTGGAGCAGGTAGTCCGAGTGGCGATTCTCACGGCGGTGATCTGGTATTTCTCCCGCCGTGTGCTGGACCTGCGAGTGGCGAAGCCGGTGGTCACTATCCTCTTTGGAGTGGCGGTGTTTGTGGCCTGGATCCTGCCGGACCTGCTGATTCCGGGATACCGCGGACACTGGCTGTTCAGTAATTCCCTTTTTGGCGCGCCATCGAGTTCGATTCCCTCGGAGGATCTGCGGTCGACGTGGGTGCTGTTGTTCCGAACGGCGCGGGCGGCGTTGCTGGTCCCGATTATTGAAGAGCTGTTCTGGCGCGGATGGCTGATGCGGTTGCTGGATAATCCGGACTTTGAGACGGTGCCTTTCGGGCGGTACGCGGCGTCAGCGTTCTGGATCTCGGCGGCGTTGTTTGCCTCCGAGCACGGGCCCTATTGGGATGTCGGGCTGCTGGCCGGGGCGGCGTACAACTTCTGGGCCATCCATACGAAGCGGCTGGGCGACTGCATTCTGGCTCATGGCGTGACGAATCTGTGCCTGTCGGTCTATACGATCGTCACGGGAAAATGGGAATACTGGATGTAGCTCCGGTCCCGTGAAGATCTACCTCTACTACATCGGCAAGCCGAAGGACGCTCACGCCAATGCGATCGCGGCCGATTTCCTGGCACGAGCCTCGCACTTTGCCCCGTGCGAGATGCGGGAGATCAACCCGGGGAAGTTCGACATTGCCGCCCGCCATCCGACGGCGCGGAAGATCTATCTGGACCCGGCGGGCAAGGAATTGGATTCGCATGCCTTCGCCCGCCTCCTGGACACGGCGGCAATGCAGGGGCAGGACCTGGTGTTCCTGATCGGCGGCCACGATGGCTTGACGGCGGAGCAGCGGGCGGGGGCGGACCTGCTGCTTTCGCTGAGCCGGATGACGTGGCCGCACGAGTTGGCGCGGGCGATGCTCGCCGAGCAGATCTACCGCGGATTCGCCATTCTGCGAAATCATCCGTACGTCCGATAGGCGATACTGGAGTGTATGGCCTGGTGGAACCGAAAAGCCCCTAGCGTAACCCCGATTCCGGACGAAGAACGCCGCGTGAAGACCGAAGGTCTTTGGGAGAAGTGCGACGGCTGCGGACAGATTATCTGGAAGAAGGAACTCGACGACGCGAGGAACGTCTGCCCAAAGTGCAGCTACCACTTCAAACTGGATGCCGAAGAGCGGCTGCGGATGTTGTTCGACGACGGTGTCTTTGAGTTCCACGACCGCGAACTGCGCTCCACCGATCCGCTGGAGTTTGTCGACTCAAAGCCATACAAGGACCGGCTGGCAGCGATGCGGAAATCCACCGGAAACGCCGATGCGATACTGGCCGGATCGGGAAACCTGCACGGGCGCCGGGTGCAGATCTGTGCGTTGAACCTACGATTTGTGGGTGGCAGTATGGGCGCGGTGGTGGGCGAAACGATTGCACGCGCGATTGACCGGTGCCTGGCCGAGAAGTGTCCACTTATCGTGGTGTCGGCCTCGGGCGGCGCGCGGATGCAGGAGGGCGCCGTCAGCCTGATGCAGATGGCGAAGATCTCGGCCGGACTAATGAAGCTCGATGAGGCGCAGTTGCCGTACATCAGTGTTCTGACCGATCCGACGACGGGCGGCGTGACAGCCAGTTTCGCGATGCTGGGCGACCTGAATATCGGGGAGCCGGGCGCGCTGATCGGCTTTGCCGGTCCGCGGGTGATTGAGCAGACGATCCGGCAGAAGCTGCCGGAGGGGTTCCAGCGCAGTGAGTTCCTGGTGAAGCACGGATTTCTGGATGCCGTGGTTCCGCGCCCTGAGATGCGGCAGTACCTGGCGCAGGCGTTCGACTTCTTCTGCGGACCGGTGAAGTGAAACTGCTGCTCGGCGTGCTGACGGTGGCGGCGCTGGCCGCCGATTTCGACGTGCTGATCCGCAACGGCCGCGTGATTGACGGGACGGGGAATCCATGGTTCCGCGCCGACGTCGGGGTTAAGGCCGGACGGATTGCGGCGGTGGGAAATCTGGCTGGGAAGTCAGCCGACCAGGTGATCGACGCGGCGGGGCGCGCCGTGACACCGGGATTCATCGATGTTCACACGCACGTGGAAGGCGCGGTGGAACTGAATCCGATGGGCGCCAACTACCTGCTGGATGGCGTTACGACGATAGTGACGGGCAACTGCGGCGGCTCGCGGGTGAAGTTGCAGGAGTGGTTTGCACGGCTGGAGGAGATACAGCTCGGGTTGAATCTGGCAACGCTGATCGGGCACAACTCCGTGCGGCGGGAGGTGATGGGGACAGCGAACCGCCTGGCGACGGACGAAGAGATCGGCCGTATGCAGGAACTGGTGGAGCAGGCGATGCGGGAGGGCGCCGTTGGACTATCGACGGGGCTGATCTACATCCCCGGCACCTATTCCGATACGAAAGAAGTCGTGGCGCTGGCCAAGGCGGCGGGCAAGTACAACGCCGTTTACGCGAGCCACATGCGGGACGAAGGGGCGCGAGTGAAAGAGGCGATTGCCGAGGCCGTCACGGCTGGACGGGAAGGCGGGCTGCGGGTGCAGATCAGCCACTTCAAGATCGACACACCGCGCATCTGGGGGATGAGCCGGGAGACGATCGCGCTGGTGGAGGATTACCGGCGGCAGGGCGTGGATGTAGTGGTGGACCAGTATCCGTACGACCACTCGTCAACCAATCTCGGCATCACGCTGCCGAGTTGGGCGCTGGCCGATGGACAGCAGGCGATCGAGGAGCGGCTGGGCAGCCCGGAGACACGGAAGCGGATTGCCGCCGAGATGAAGGTTCGGCTGGCGGAGTTGGGCCACAAGGACTACGCCTACGCGATTGTGGCGAATTATGGCGAGAACCCGGAGCTGAACGGTAAGAACATTGCGCAGATCAATCGGGAGGCAGGGCGCGAGGCAACGGTGGACAACGAGGTGGAAACGATTCTGGAGATGATCGCCAAGGGCGGGGCGCAAATGGTGTATCACTCGATGGGGATGGAGGATGTGGAGCGGATACTGCAATATCCGAACACGGCGATCGCCAGTGATGGCGGCATCCGCGAGTTTGGGTCCGGTATGCCGCATCCTCGCAGCTATGGGACCAATGCCCGGGTGCTGGCGGAGTTTGTTCGGAAACGGGGGACGCTGACGCTGGAGGATGCCGTACGGCGCATGACGTCACTGCCGGCCCGGACGTTCCGGTTCGCCGATCGCGGGCTGGTGCGGGAGGGGTTTGCGGCGGATCTGCTGGTCTTTGACCCGGAGAAGGTGCGGGACCTGTCCACCTATCAGGACCCGCATCACTATACGGAAGGATTTGACTACGTACTGGTCAACGGCACGGCCGTGGTCAGCGAAGGGAAGTTGAACGAAGTGCGGCCGGGCCGCGTGCTTCGCCACAGAGCGGAATGATCTCGTTGCATAATGCCGGAAAACGTTTCGGCCCGAAGTTGTTGTTTGAGAATGTGACCTGGCTGGTGACGCCGCAGGAGAAGACGGGCCTAGTGGGCGCCAACGGGACGGGCAAGACGACGCTGCTCAAGATCCTGTCCGGCGCCGAGGATCTGGACTACGGCACCATCAGTTTCACCAAGGGCATGAGCATCGGCTACCTGCCGCAGGATGGGTTGTCGCTGCGGGGACGTTCTGTATTTGCCGAGTGCATGAGCGTGTTCGACGACCTGCGGGCGATGGAAGTGGAGATGGAAGCGCTGACGCGGAAGATGTCGGAGATCGATACGGAGTCGGCCGAGTATGCTGCGGTGACGGAGCGTTTTCACCGGCTGGAGAATCAGTTTACGGCGCGGGACGGGTATTCGATCGAGTCACAGGTGGGGATGGTGCTCGATGGCCTGGGCTTCGCCAAGCAGGACTGGCACCGGCAGACGGAGGAGTTCTCCGGCGGCTGGCAGATGCGCATTGCGCTCGGCAAGCTGCTGTTGGAAAAGCCGAGCCTGCTGCTGCTCGACGAACCCACCAACCATCTGGACCTGGAGGCGCGGAACTGGCTGGAGGACTACCTGATCCACTATCCGTACGCCTATGTAATGATCTCGCACGACCGCTACTTTCTGGACACGACCGTCAACCGGATTGTGGAGATCTGGAACAAGGGCATGTTCTTCTACAGCGGGAACTATGAGAAGTACCTGCAGCAGAAGACCGAACGGCGGGAGCAGTTGGAGGCGGCCTATAAGAACCAGCGCGAGCGGATCGAGCAGTTGGAGGCGTTCATCAACCGCTTCCGGTACCAGGCCACCAAAGCGAAGCAGGTGCAGAGCCGGATCAAGGAACTGGAGAAGATCGAGCGGATTGAGATTCCGCCGGAAGAAAAGACGATTCACTTCTCCTTCCCACAGCCGAAACCCTCGGGGCGCAACGTGGCCGAGTTCCGCGGCGTGGCCAAGGCGTACGAACAGAAGGAAGTCTTCGGCAACGTGAACTTTGTGATTGAGCGCGGAGAACGGGTTGCGCTGGTGGGGCACAACGGGGCGGGGAAGTCGACGCTGATTAAACTGCTGGCGGGTATTGAGCCGTTGACGAAGGGCGAGTATACGCTGGGCCACAACGTGGATCTGGATTACTTCGCGCAGGATCAATATAAGGAGCTGGACCCGGAGGCGCGGATGCTGGACGACCTGACGGGCTTGGCCGGGCTGAAGTCACAGACCGAACTGCGCAGTCTGCTGGGCTGTTTCCTGTTCAGTGAAGACGATGTCTTCAAGCGGATCGGCGTGTTGAGCGGCGGAGAACGGAACCGGTATGCGCTGGCCAAGATGATGCTTCGGCCGTCGAACTTCATTCTGCTCGACGAGCCGACGAACCATCTGGATATGCGCGCCAAGGACATCCTGTTGAACGCGCTGGCCACCTATACAGGCACCGTGGTCTTTGTTTCGCACGACCGCTACTTCATCGACAAGCTGGCGACGAAGGTGTATGAGGTGGGCGACGGGGGCGTGGAGGTCTATCCTGGCAACTACGAAGAATATTTGTGGCGTAAGGGGGGCGGAGCGCAGAAGCTGGACGCCGAGATTGCCCAGCGGCAGGCGGCCCCGGAACCGGTTGCGGCCGCTGTGCCGGTGGCCGCGGAAAGCCAGGCGAAGAAGAAGATCAACCCGATCAAGCTGAAGCAGTTGCAGGACCGCGTGGCGCAGTTGGAGACGGGCATCGCCGAGGCCGAAGGCGAGATCTCGGCCACCGAGGAGCGGCTGTCGAACTACAGCAGCGCGGAGGAGTCAGCCCGTCTGGCCGATCTGCTGAACCAACTGCGAACGCGCCATGAGGGGATGCTGGCCGAGTGGGAGACGGCGGCCGCGGCGTTGGAAGAGGCGGGCTAACTTTCGGTTCCCACAGCGCTTCCGGCTGCGATAGAATTCGTTGCACCTATGCGCGTCAAACTGATTCTTGCGTTTTGCCTTGCTGCCGCCGCGGCGTTCTCCCAGCAGAAGAAGATTCTGTTCATGGGAGAGGAGGCGATGGTTCGGGACCTGCAGACGGTTACCGATAAAGCCCGTATCGTGCCGGTTACCACGGCCAATGTGATGCAGGAGTTGGCCGACGCCGATGCATTCATCGGCACGATCAAGCCCGAGTATGTCCGTGCGGGGAAGAAGCTCAAGTGGACGCAGATTATGAGCGCGGGCGTGGAGACAGTGTTGCACCGCTCCGGCGGTGATGACCTGAAGAACTCCGACATTATTTTGACCAACAACCAGATCGTGCAGGGGCCGGAGATCGCCGACCACGCGCTGGCGATGCTGCTGACGCTGTCGCGCGGCATCCATACGTTCATCGATCACCGCGCGACGGAAACATGGCAGCCGCGGCCGTATCCGGGCATTGAGTTGAATGGCCGGACGGCGGTGGTGATCGGCGTGGGCGGCATTGGAAGCCAGATCGCGCTGCGCGCGTGGGCGTTCGGCATGAACGTGATCGGCGTGGACCCGGAGGATATGCCGATGACGCCGTTCGTCAAGCGCTTCGTGAAGCCCGATCAGCTCGATGAGGTGCTGCCCGAAGCCGATGTGGTTTTCATTTCGGCGCCGCATACCGAGAAGAGCCACAAGATGATGGGGCCGCGCCAGTTTGACCTGATGAAGAAGGACAGTTTCTTCATCGCTGTCAGCCGTGGGGGGATCTATGACCTGCCCTCACTGGTGAAGTCGCTCGATTCGAAGAAGCTGGCCGGCGCCGGCGTGGACGTCACCGATCCCGAACCGCTCCCGAAGGGCCATCCGCTGTGGAAGTTCAACAACGCGCTGATCACCCCGCACATCGCCGGACGTTCGGATAAGGACCGCGCGCGGATGGTGGGTACCATCAAGGAAAACATCCGCCGCTTTGTGGATGGCCGGCCGCTGCTGAACGTCGTCGATAAACAGAAGGGCTACTGAGCGTACGACCCATTCCGGGTCATTGATTCCGAGTCAGGCCGGGCGCCTCGCGTTGATGACCGAGGCGTCACGGCTAGCGCAATCGATTTTCGTCCGCTGTTTTGTCGGCGCGACTCCCCTGGTTTCCAGGGTCCACGTTATGTGCGCGATTGCTGTCCAGACCTGTCTGACCGTTTCCTGCCAAATGACCGTCGGCGGTCAAAGATTTCATTCGCCTGCGTCCTGATCGTAGCACTAAGTCTATTCTTATCAGCGTGGACGGCAATGGGGCTCGACGTGCAGATCCATTTCTGTTGGCCGCCGCATCCTCCGAAGATGCCGCCCGACGGAAGTGAGGAACCGTGCGATCCATTCTATTGGCCACATTGGCGATTGCGCCCCTCCTCGCCAAGGACGACGAGCCAGCCAAACGGTTGAGCGAAGCCGCAGCGGTTTTCTCTGAAATCATGGCCACGCCCGACAAGGGCATACCGGAAGATCTGCTCGCCAATGCCCACTGCATTGTCATCGTGCCCAATCTGAAGACGGGTGCGTTTGTTGTCGGCGCGAAGTACGGACAGGGCGACATATCCTGCCGGAAGCCCAAGGGGGCAGGCTGGTCTGCACCCGGCACTGTCCGTATTGAAGGCGGCAGCGTCGGCTTCCAGATCGGCGGTTCGGAGACGGACCTGGTGCTGCTTGTGATGAACGCCCGGGGAGCGGACAAGTTGCTGTCGTCCAAATTCACTCTGGGTGCGGAGGGATCCGTTGCCGCCGGGCCGGTGGGCCGCACTGCGACGGCTCAGACGGACGCGCAGATGCATGCGGAAATTCTCTCCTGGTCGAGGAGCCAGGGGCTCTTCGCGGGAGTGGCGCTGGAGGGTGCGACGCTCCGGCAGGACCTTGACGACAACGCGACGCTCTACGGAAAGCGGCTTGAAAACCGCAGCATCGTGACGTCGTCGTTTCGGCCGCCGAAGTCCGCTACGAGGTTGATGTCCCTTCTCAACAAGTTTTCGGCGCGCGAACGCACCAGCAAACCTGGCAGAGCCAACGAGTAACCGGTAAAGAGGAGAGTCCAAGTGAAACCCGTCAAATTTGTCGACGCCGTTCGGCGCGCCCGCGCGGCTGTATTTTCCAAGGACGATCGTGTTCAGACGAAAAGCGATGCCCATCTGGCAGCCGGAGCAGGCTTCATGAGCACTTCACTCGATACAAGTTGCCCGCACTGCCGGTCGATCGATTTCCGCAAAGTTGGCACGCGGGGGCCTTGGGAGGAGTCGTTTTCCTGGCTCCTGCAGCCCTTCCGGTGCGGGCTGTGTGGCCATCGCTTCTACCTGTTCCTTTGGCAAACACCCATTGACGCATAGCGGATCGACGTGGGGCACCGGGAGAGGACAACTCCGATTCCGGCCACACGATTCCATTCAAGCCAGATCACTCAAGGAGAAACAAGATGAAACTCGCATATACAGGACTGATTCTGCTGGTAGTCGCCGGGGCGCTGGCCAGCTGCAGCGGGGGGCCGACGCAATCGGTGGATGTCACCGATCGACTGAACAAGTCGCTGGCGGAGGCCGGGTTCACGAACGTCACCGTTTCGCAGGATCGCGAAAAGGGGATCGTGACACTGGGCGGCCGCGTGGCGAGCCAGGAAGAGAAGGAGCGAGCGGAATCGGTCGCCAGGCCCATTGCCGGCACGCAGGTTCTCGCCCTTGAGATCGCTGTCATTCCGCCCGGCGCGGAGACGGACGCGAAGTCGATCAACTCGGATGTGGACAAGGGAATCGGCCATAATTTGGACGCCGCGCTGACCGCCAGCAGGTTGCAGGACGCCGTCAAGTTCGATGTGAACAATGCCGTCGTGACATTGAAGGGCGAAGTAGATTCGCAGGCCAAGCGTGAGCTGGCGGAAAGGGTGGCAGGCGAGGTTCCGTATGTGAAGCAGGTTGTGAATACCTTGCAGATCAAGAATCAGAAGGCGACCTCCCGATAGCCAGTCGGCGGGTGGAACGAGGTGTTCTGTGCTGGACCGGGTGATGGACCGGGCCGAGGAGGCCATTCGGTGGTTCGGTGGACTCAGCATGTTTGTCGGCCGGGTGATTCGCGAGTCGTTTCGCCGGCCGCTGGAGTTCACCGAAACACTCAAGCAGGTGTTCGAGATCGGATGGCGATCGGCACCGTTGATTGTGTTGTCGGGCATTGCCGTTGGCGCCGTGCTCTCCATGCACACCAGGGCGACACTGGAACGATTCGGCTCTGAATCCATGATTCCGACCGCCCTGGCGTTTGCGTTGGTTAAGGAGACCGGCCCGCTGGTAACAGGGCTGCTTGTTGCCGGACGCGCGGGTGCGGGGATCGGTGCCGAGCTGGGCGGAATGCGTGTGACCGAACAGATCGACGCGCTGGAATCGCTGGCCGTTGATTCTTTCCATTACCTGGTCGTCACACGGGTACTGGCCTGCATCGTAGCACTGCCGCTGCTGACTGTGCTGATGAACTTTTCGGGACTGCTCGGGGGCTTCTTCGCGGAAACCAGCATCTCGGGTGTGACGTTTCCGAGCTATTTCCGCACCGCCTTCAGCAGCCTCAGTTTTTCCGACTATATTCCGCCGACATTGAAGACCATGGTGTTCGGACTTCTGATCGGATCAACCTCTGCCTTCCTCGGATACAACGCTGATGGCGGCGCGGCCGGAGTGGGGCGCGCGTCGACACAGAGTGTGGTGCTGTCCTCCATCTTCCTGATTGCTTGCAACGTCATCCTGGTCAAATGCATTTTCTTCCTTTTCCCGGGGAGGGCGGTATGAACGGCAGTATGGACGAAGTTACGGAAGCCGAAGCAGGCCCCGCGATCGTGTTGAAGGGGGTCTCGAAATCCTTCGGCCCGCGGACGGTGCTGGCGGACGTCAGTTTTTCCGTTACCGCGGGCACTACGTTCGTGCTGTTGGGCCGGAGCGGAACCGGAAAGAGCGTTCTTCTCAAACTGATCTGCGGATTGCTCAAGGCCGACGCAGGCACTGTGACAGTGGGAGGAACGGACATGACGAAAGTTAAAAGCACGGAACTGGGAAACGCCCGGAAGCATATGGGGTTTCTGTTTCAGAGTGGTGCGCTGTTCGACTCGCTATCTGTTGGTGAAAACGTGGCCTTTTCAATCCGCCGGCACACGGATCTGGCCGACCGGGATGTCCGTGAGCGAGTCCGCGGAATCCTCGCGTCAGTAGGACTTGAAAAGGAGTACGCCACCATGCCCGCCGAGATGTCCGGCGGGATGCGGAAGCGTGCGGGGTTGGCGCGGGCGTTGGCGATGGATCCGTCGATACTTCTGGTCGATGAGCCGAGCGCGGGATTGGATCCGATCACATCGCTCGAAATTGATGCGTTGCTGATCGACATCCGGACCAACCGGAAGGCGACGCTCATCGTGGTCACGCACAATGTCCCCAGTGCCCGGCGCATTGGAGATCACATTGCACTACTCGACGGGGGGCGTCTGGTGGCGCAGGGAACCGTGGACGAAATGGAAGCCAGCGAGTTGCCAATCGTCCAGAGCTTTCTGCGGCCTGCCCGGCGCATCTGAAAATGGAAAATACGAAGAAGCTTATCGTTGGAATATTCGTGGCTGGCTGTCTGGTGCTGTTTGGTGTCGGACTGTTTCTGATCGGGAACAGCAGCCAACTATTCACGAGGTCGTTCCACGTTTATACGGACTTTGGCAAGGTAACCGGGCTCCAGAATGGCGGGCGCGTCCGCGTCGCTGGGATGGACGCTGGCACCGTGACGCGAATCGATGTTCCGCTGCAGCCGGGCGGCAAGTTCAGGGTTCACCTGCGGATCATTGAAAAGCTGCACCCGCTAGTTCGACGCGATTCCGTTGTATCCATCCAAACGGATGGACTGCTGGGGAACAAGTTTCTTCAGGTGGAGGCCGGCTCGAAGGAAGAACAACTGGCTGCGAACGAATCGCGGATTCCATCCAAGGAACCTTTTGATTGGGGCGATCTGATGGATGAGATCAACGGCGCGGTGCTGCAGGTGAACAGGATCCTGTCCGGAATCGAAGTGCAGGTTGCGGGAACCTTGCTGCAAATTGAGGATACGGTCCATTCCGCCAATCAGATCGTCAAAGGCGCTGCACCGGAGGTGGATGCGATTCTGGTTTCCGCCCGGAAGATCAGCGCGGATCTCGGGGAAATCATTGAGGGGGTACAGTCTGGCGAGGGTACGGTTGGCGCGCTGTTGAAAGACAAGCAGTTGTATGACAGCGTGAAACGGAGCGCCGAGAACAGCGAGCGGGTAGTTGAAAATCTCCGCGAGACGACCACCAGCGCGCGTAAAATCGTCGACAATGTGCAGGCGAGCGAAATTGTTCCCGAGGTGCAGCGAACGGTAAAAAATCTGCAGCAGATCACGCTGCACGTTAAGGATGCGATTGAAAAAGTCCATGCCGGGGCAGGTGGGGGCGGACTGGGGTCTACCCTGCAGCGGACCTTGACCGATGCCCAGGAAGCTATGTCGGACCTCTCGGAGAATACCGAGGCGTTGAAGCGCAATTTCTTCTTCCGGGGGTTCTTTAAGAAGCGCGGATTCTATGATCTCGGCACACTGACGGCACAGGCGTATCAGCTGCCGGCATTCGGGAAGGGGTTCAAGAAGCGTAGGATCTGGCTGGAAAGTGCAAGCCTATTCACTCGGGATGAAAAGGGAGTAGAGATCCTGAGCGATGAGGGCCAAAGCAAGCTGGATGAGGCAATGACGGAGCTGTTGAAGCTGCCGCGCAACGGGCCCCTGATCCTGGAGGGGTTTGGCGGAGAGGGCTCAGCATCGGAACAGTACTTCTCGGGCCGCCGTCGAGCGACGCGGGCGCAAATCTACCTCATCGACCGCTTCCAGCTACGCCCCGCGACAGTCGGTATTGTCTCCCTGGGCGCGGAAGCGGGCAGAGACGGAGCCCCTGGCGCATCCAAAAACGGCGTCGGACTGGTCACCTACTATAAGTAGCCAGTTGGCAACCGAGCCGGGCGTGCTACACTTTTGCCGATAGGCGAAGATGAGGCGAACGGCGCAGTGTCGAATCTACAAGAGCAACTAGCGCACCTGCGCCAGCGCATGGCGCAGGTAGACGGCCGCGCACTTGCCGCCACCAATCGTGAGATTGTCGCGCCCGATGCTGGGGACGGCGGGGAGTTGCAACACTGCGTTGACGGTTATGAGGTGCAGACGGCCCATGGCTCGCACTTCGAGTCCCGCCGCCTGTGGCGCAATCATCAACGGCACGGCAGCGTTTATATCTCCGATCTGCAGGAGGCTCCGGGGAACCTGCTGCACGCGATCAGTGAAGGGCAGTTGGCGGACGTCGACCCGCGGCGCATTGCCTATCTGGACACGGAGACGACCGGGTTGGCGGGCGGCTCCGGCACCTATGCATTCCTCATCGGCGTGGGTGGACTGACGGAGGAAGGCTTCGTGCTGCGGCACTTTTTTCTTCGGAATTACGGGGAGGAGCCGAGCCAACTCGGGGCGCTACAGGAGCATCTGGCGCAGTTCGACGTGCTGGTAACCTACAACGGCCGCGCCTACGACGTGCCGTTGCTGGAGACGCGCTACCGGATGTCCCGCATGAAGCCGCCCTTCGCGCGGATGGAGCATGTGGACCTGCTTTACGGTGCGCGACGACTGTACCGGCTGGCGTTCGACAGTTGCCGGTTGGTGGAGTTGGAGAGCCAGATTCTGGGTGTGGAGCGGATCGACGATGTGCCGGGCTCGATGATCCCGTACCTCTATTTCGAGTTCCTGCGCACACGCGCGGCGCACCGGATGGTGGGGATTTTCGAGCATAACTCCTATGACATTCTGACGCTGGCGTGCCTCACCGGCATCATTCCGCGAGCCTTCCACGCGCCATTGGAAGTGCCGCTGCACCGGGGGGCGGAGATGGTGGGGTTGGCACGCTGGCTTCGGGCGGCGGGGCGGATGGAGGAGTCCGTGGTGCTGCTGCGGCGGGCGCTGGAGAAGGGCCTGCCGGACGCGCTTTCCTGGCGAACGTTGTGGGACTGCGCGTTGTTGGAAAAGAGGCTCGGTAATGAAGCGGGCGCCGTCGCGATGTTCAGTGAGTTGAGCGCGGCACGCAACCCGCATCAGGCCGGCGCGCTGGAGGAACTGGCGAAGTACTATGAACATGCGGAGAAGAACTATGTGCTGGCGCTGGACTTCACCGAACAGGCGCTGGGGCTGGGCGCGTCCGCGGAGTTGGAACGCCGGCGGGAGCGCCTGCGGAAGCGCTGCGCGGTGAAGCGGCCGGCGCGGTTGCTTTAGCCGCGGCTGAGCTGATCAGCGAGCGCGGCGATGCGGTCTCTCCAGGTCAGCCGCTCCAGCCATACGGTAGGAATGCCAACTTCGCCGTAATGCTTGCCAGCCACTTGGCCATCAGGCAGCCGTCGCGGAAGTTCTCCGTTCGCCCGAGGCCGTGAACTGCGGGGTGAAAGCTGTCCACTACATAGCCGCTGGGCCGCGGGGGGATGTCCTCTGGTTCGTCGCGAAGCAGATGGGACCTGGCAGTGCCGAGCAAGGCCATGCGAAGCAGACGCGCGAACCGCTCGCAATAGGCCGGGCCCTCCCCGGCGCCGTGCGTCGTCCGCGAACTCTTCCGCTTGCAGCGCCGCACCTCAGCCTCCTTGCCGCAGGCGCCAGTCGCATCAGCGAGCCGCTGTCGGCGGAGTTCGGATCGACGCTGCCGGCAAACGGCTTCCAGGTGCGTTCGAACCGATCCAACGCTCCGCGCGTCGTGATACCGATGTCGAAGCAGTACCCATTGACGATGTCCTCCACGTTGCGCCGCAAGCGCTAGATGCGACGAGGCTCTCGGCGAAGCAGGGCGCTATGGATGGATCGTCCGTCCATTTGCCGGGCGAAAGAAGGAACAGCCCGAGGCCCATGATGTCCTCGATAGGCGGAGGGTTGGAGGAATATTCGCTGGTGGTCCTCACCGCGTCGCCGGTTGCCAGACCGAGCAGGCAACCACGGAATCGAGAGGCAATATCCGGCACCGGAGGCCTAGTTTCTGGGACGATATGGATAGCGCTTATGGAGATACTCGACGATGGCGTCTTTGTTCTCCGGCGTCACGCGCGCGCCCCAGCGCTGCATCTTCTCTACCTCGCGCTCCCACTGCGTGCGGTTGAGCCGTTGCTGCGCCATCGCTTCCTCGCCATGACATCCCAGGCAGACCTGGCGGAACGAGGCCGGAGCCTTAACGGCCGGTGGCGCGGCGGGCGCCGCCATCGGCTTGGGCGAACTGGTGGCGTTGAGCCGCACCGCATGGACCACGTTATGCCCGTAGCCCGACGGGTTCCACTCCTGCGTGAAGGGCTGCGTGTCGCCGGCCGTGTTCCGCGCCCGCACCATCACCGTGTAGTAGGCCTCCTGCGCGGGCGTCCAGTCGTATTCCCACTGCCGCCAGCCGAAACGGGCCGACTCCTTGCCGAGCCGTGCCGCCCGCCATGTCCGTCCGCCGTCGGTGGAGACTTCCACCAGCGAAACGGGCGACTCGTTCGACCAGGCGGCGCCGCGCAGCTTCTGTGCGGTTAGACCGACATCCTGCCCATCGGCGTGGCTGGCGATCACGCTCTTGATTTGCAGCGTGGTGACGGGCTTCATCTGCGCCGGGTCCACGGCCGAACCGGGCGCCACCGGCTTGCCCGGATGCCGATAGGCCGTCTTCATAAAGAAGCCGTCGAATTCGGTGTCGCGCACTTCGATGCGGGTCAGCCACTTCACCCAGCAGTCTCCGGCCCAGCCCGGCACCACGACGCGGAGCGGGAAGCCGTGGTCCCGGGTCAACGGGGCCCCGTTCATCTCATAGGCGAGAATCGTGTTCGGATCCATCGCCTTATTGAATGGAATCCCGCGCTGAAACTCCGGCTGCTTGCCCACCGGCACATCGGCGCCATCGAAAAGGACCTCCACCGCACCCGGCCGCACGCCGGCCCGCTTCAAGACGTCCGCCAGCCGAACGCCCGCCCAGCGGCCGTTGCCGACACTGCCGTAGGTCCATTGCAGTCCGGCCATGGACGGCTCATAAAGTCCGCGGCCGTTTCCGGCGCACTCCAGCACGCTCACCAGTTCCACGCGCGGCATGTTCTTCAGGTCGTCCATGGTCAGGGAGAGGGGCGTGTTCACCTTGCCGCCAAGGTCGAGTTTCCAGGCCGCGGCGTCAACGGTGGGGACGTAGTGGTGGCTGCGGACGAAGAATCGCTCGACCGGGGTGATGTAGCCATCGAGGAATCCTTCGATTGGCATCTCGAAGTCCTCGGCGCGAGTCGATCGGACGATCATGCCGCGTTTGGGAGCGGCGTTGAGGAGGACGGATCCGGCGGCGAGGGAAAGCAATCGGCGGCGCGAGAACGTTGACGCGAGCATTCCTCTAGTTTGCCCAATTCGGGTGCAAACTGATAGTCGCCTCGGAGCGCATCTCGAAGGTTTGAGTGTAGGGAGTCCGGCCCGGCATGGAGACTGTCACGGTATGCTTACCGACCACTAGCGGAAAACGGGCCGGTGTTTTCTGCCCCTGCTCAACGCCGTCGATGGTGACCGTAGCGCCGGGCGGCGTGCTATTGACTTCGAGCGTTCCCTTGCGCTTCTCCAGGGTGACATTGACGGCCGAATCCTGCGGTACGTAAAAGATGCGGAACTCGGATCTGTAGGTGTCCATGGTGATGGTGGCCGTGTGCCGACCTTGCGGAAGTTCCACCAGGCAGGGGCTGGTGCAGGGGGGCAGTTTCCCTTCGTCAATCACCACGCTGGCGCCTTCCGGCGTGGTCCGGATGGCTACTGCCATCACGGAGGCCGGAGACGGGCCGGATTTCGATAGGGCGGCAGGTTGTGGCGGCGCGGCGGGCTTCGTTGCGGGCGTCACGGGAGCCACGGCGACCGGGGCGGGGGGAGGGGGCTCTGCCGGTTGCTTCGTCTCGACAGGTTTTGGCGGATCGACGGCGGCCGGAACGGTCTGCGGCGTGGCGTGGCTTTTCGCTGGCCGCTCCCGGTCACTCTGCAACTTCCAGACCACGGCGCTGCCACCGATAGCCGCCGCCACCAGTGCCACGGCGCAGATGGCGGCCATGTTCAACTTCGGTTTTTCCGGTTCGGCGGCCGCCGGCGGCGCGGGACGCACCGGTGCGGGCGCCGGGGGAATCGGTTTGGCGGGCACCGTTTCCTGGGAGGAGACGACGAACGGTTTCGGAGCCGGTTGGGCGGCAACACCGGCACTGGTCGGCTGTGAGAGCCCTGCGCCGCGCGGGAGCGTCGTCCAAGCCGGTGCACTCTGGCAGGCCCGCTCCAGCGCGCGCATAAACTCCATGCAGGTCGGATAGCGATCCTCGGGATTCTTCGCCAGGGCCTTCTGCAGCACATCGTCGATATCGGGGCTCAACGTCGGATTCAGCCGCGGTGCAGGTTGCGGCATCTCACTGACGACGCGGAACAGCAGTGTCGGCAGCGAATCCGCCACGAATGGCTTTTCGCCGGTCAAGACTTCGTAGAGAATCACGGCCAGCGAATACTGGTCCGCACGGCCGTCCACCGGTTTCCCGGAGATCTGTTCCGGGGACATGTAGTTCGGCGTGCCGAGCAGCTGTCCGGTCTGCGTCAACGACTGTGACTGCGTGCGCGCAATGCCGAAATCGGCGATCTTCGCCGTGCCGTCGCGCGACACCATGATGTTGGCCGGCTTCACGTCGCGGTGCACGATTCCGCGCTGGTGGGCGTAGTCAAGCGCCTCGGCTGACTGCTTGAGGAGGTGAAGGATCAACTGCTTGTCGATGGGCGTATCGGCAAGCAGGATCTTCTCAAGCGTCTGGCCGTCGACGAACTCCATGAAGATGAAGGCCGTGTCGTCTTCCTGCAGAATGTCGTAGATGGTGACAATGTTGTTGTGCGAGAGGACACCGGCCGCCTGCGCCTCGCGCATCATGCGGGTCTGCACATGCCGGATTTCCCGCTCGTCGTGAAACTGGCCGATGCGAATCGTCTTGATGGCAACGGTGCGGCCGATTGCCGGATCCTGGGCGCGATAAACCACACCCATCGCGCCACGTCCCAGTTCCCCTTGAACGACGTAGCGCCCAATCTTACCCTGCGGGCTCGACTCCATTGTGATCCCCCAATTGTAGCGCGGGAAACCGGGCATTCACCCGTGCGCGAGCCGCCCGGAAAAAGTGGCTTGGTATCATGAAACCGGGATGATTTCTTCCATTTTTGGTTCAGGCGAGGGCGGCGGGAGTTTACTGGACCGGCTGAAGCAGGGGATTGAGAAAACCCGGGCCGGACTTGTGGACCGCATCGAAGACGTGGTTCACGGCAAGAAGGAGATCGACGCCGACCTGCTCGACGAGTTGGAGTATGCGTTGATCACGGCGGATGTGGGCGTGCGAACGGCCACCGATGTCCTGGAGACCATTCGCCAGCGCGTGGCGCGGCACCTGGTCGGCGACGCGGCCGAACTGCGGGCGCTCATCCGCCAGCACCTTCTGGAAGTGCTGCAGGCGGCCGACCGTCCGGAGGCGCGCGTGGCCGAACCACCGCTGGTGGTCATGATGGTGGGTGTCAACGGAGCGGGTAAGACCACCACCACCGGCAAGCTGGCCCGCCGTCTGCAGGAGCAGGGGAAGACGGTCATCATGGCCGCGGCCGACACGTTTCGCGCGGCCGCCATCGAACAGCTCGCCGTCTGGGCGGATCGCGCCGATACCGACATCATCCGCCAGAATCAGGGAGCCGATCCAAGCGCGGTGGTTTTTGACGCGTTACAGGCCGCCCGCGCCCGCAAGGCGGACGTGGTGATTGTCGACACGGCCGGCCGTCTGCACAACAAAGAAAACCTGATGGCTGAGTTGGACAAAATGCGCCGCACGGCCGGCCGCGTTATCCCGGACTCGCCGCACGAAGTGTACCTCGTGCTGGACGCTACCACCGGGCAAAACGGACTGGAGCAGGCCAGGAAGTTTACCGAGGCTGGCGGCGTGACCGGGATCGTGCTGACGAAGCTGGACGGAACGGCAAAAGGCGGAATCGCCATCGCGATCGCGCGCGAATTGAACGTCCCCATCCGCTACGTCGGCGTCGGCGAAAAGGTGACCGACCTGCTGCCCTTCGACGCGGAACAGTACATTGCGTCGCTCTTCGATTGAGACCTATGACTACTGACTACATGGCCGAAGCGCTGGCTGAGGCACGCAAAGGGTTGGGGCAGACCAGCCCCAACCCTGCCGTTGGAGCCGTCATCGTGCGCGACGGCCAGATTGTCGGCCGAGGACACCATATCTATGCCGGCGTGAAGCATGCCGAGATTGTCGCGATGGAACAGGCGGGCGAACAGGCGCGCGGCGCCACCGTCTACCTGACGCTGGAGCCTTGTTCCCATGAAGGCCGGACCGGCCCGTGCGCCGATGCGCTGATCGCCGCGGGTGTGGGGGAGGTGGTGGCCGCGATGGAGGACCCGAACCCGTTGGTGAGCGGGCAGGGATTCGCTAGACTCCGCGCGGCCGGCATTAAGACATCCATTGCCGCCCGGTATTCGGCCGAGGCCGAGTCGATCAACGAGGCGTTTTGTTTCTTTATGCGGGAGCGGCGGCCGCTGGTGACGTTGAAAAGTGCCCTGACGCTTGACGGCAAGATCGCCGCGCCGGATGACAACGAGGGATGGATCACCTCCGACCAGGCCCGCGCGCACGTACAGCAGTTGCGCCACTTGAGCGATGCGATTGTCACCGGGATCGGAACGGTGGAGGCGGACCGCTGTTCGTTGACGGACCGTACCGGCCTGCCGCGCAGCCGTCCGCTGCTCCGGATCGTACTCGATTCGCAGTTGCACCTGCTGCCGGATTGGCCCATGGTGACGGCCGGTCCGGGCGAACTGCTGGTGGTGACGACCTCGGCGGCAAATGGCGACCGCCGCCGCGCTATCGAGGCGGCGGGGGTGGAAGTGGTGGTGCTCGACGCCGCCGACGGCCGCACCAATCTGCGCGCACTGGTCGAACTGCTGGCGTCGCGCAACTATCAGTCGTTGATGATCGAGGCGGGCAGCAAGGTGAACGGAGCCGCGCTCGATGCCGGTATTGTCGACAAGATCTTCTTCTACTACGCGCCGAAAATCTTCGGCGGTCTGCAGTCCCTGCCCGTCGCCGGCGGGCGCGGCCGCCGCAGCCGGGGCGACGCGATGCTGTTTCACGACGTGCGGCTGCACCCGATGAGCCGGGATGAGTTCGCCGTGGAAGCCTGGGTGACGAAAGGAGCGCGAGGCTGATGTTTACGGGGATCGTCGAGGAAGTGGGTTCGGTCGAATCGATGGAACGGCGGGGCGAGGGCGCCCAGCTGCGTATCGCGTGCAAGACCGTTTTGAGCGATGCCTTTCCGGGCACGAGCATCGCCGTCAACGGCGTCTGCCTGACGGCCGTCGATCTGCGGCCGGACAGCTTTGCCGCCGATGTGGCGCCGGAGACGATGGCCCGGACAAACATCGGTGACTTGCGGCCGGGACGCCGCGTGAATCTGGAGCGGCCGATGACGCCCGCCGGACGGCTTGGCGGCCACATCGTGCAGGGGCACGTCGACGGTACGGGCGAGTTCCTCGGGCTGTCTTCCATGGGCAACGACAACTGGTGGCTGCGCGTCCGCGTGCCGGAGTCGCTCGACCGGTATCTGGTGTGGAAGGGGTCGGTAGCGATCGACGGCATCAGTCTGACGATCGCTTCGATGGAGGATCGTGTTCTGGGCGTCACCATCATCCCCCACACATTTGAGAAGACGACGCTCGGCGGCTATCAGCCCGGCGACCGCATCAATCTGGAAACCGACGTGCTTGCCAAGTACGTGGAAAAACTGATGCGGTGGCGCGGATCGGACACTCTGAACTTGGAGCGGTTGAAGGAACTCGGCTACTAGGGCCCTAGTGCGCGCCCTTGGCGGCGCCCTGCGGCGGTGGCATGGCCGACGGTTTCGTGCGCTCCGGGGGCGGTTGCTTGGCGGCTGGCGCTGGAGGCTTGGCTTCCGGCGCGGGCTGCTTCGCGAGCGAAGCCTGAGGCTTGGCTGGCGCGGGGGCCGGCGGAGGCGCCATGGCCCGTGGAATCGGCAGCACGCGGGAGCGGGGAACGTATTTGCCGCGTGGCTTCGGCGGGCCGGCCGGCACCTTCGGCTGCGCCTTGGGGAACAAGGGCGGCGGCATTCGCCGGACGACCGGAGGATGCATCACCACAGTCTCCGGCGCTACGATGATCAGCGGGCGAGGCGCGGGCGGCGGCGGGGCCGAAGCAAACGGCTTCAGTTCCGACTTCCGGGGCAGGACATGGAGGCGAAATTCCAGTTCGGGCGCTTCGACACCCCGCCAAACGGAGAACCGTAGCCGAGCGGTGTGGACGCCAGGTGTGAGCTTGCCGGGCGAAACACGCAGTCGCAGGACATCGGCATCGAGCGCCGCTCCGTCGGTTGGCAGCATCCCATCGCGGGCCGTTGCGGCCAACCATGTATTGCCTGCCAGAACGTCGACCGCATAGCCGCTTCCGGGCGTGGACCCGGAGACGCGCACCAGGCCCCCATCGAATGGGGCTGCCCCTTCCATGCAGCGGAACTCGGCCGATTCAGCTTCGGCCAGCAGGATCGGCGCCGGCCGGACGTGCAGGCGCCGCGTTTCCACCCGGCGCATGCACCCATCGGAGATCTCCACCTGGAAAACAAACTGCCCCGGTTCGCTGGGGGTCCCCTGCAGCCGGCCGTGCTCGGTCATCACCAGCCCGGCCGGCAGGGCTCCGGCTAGAAGGCGCGTCCGCGCCACGGGCATTCCGCACTGTGCCGAGACGCCTAACCAGACCGCTGGAGGCGAGTACGGACGATTCAGCATCGCCTCGGGCAAGGTCAGCACCATCGCAAACAGCAGCCACATAACGAACTTATCGGCCGAGAGAAAGTTTATTGGAGTGAAAGTCGCCAGCCGATAAGCCCACTATGCGAATCCTTCTGCCCTTCGTATTCGCCCTGCTCTGCGCGGCTGCCGAACCTGCCCCCCCGGAGTTGCCCCGCCATGTTCTGACCAACGATGGCCTGATCGTACTGGCCCGCGCCGGCGTCGGCGACGCGCTGCTGGTGGACCTTGTCCGCTATAAGCGAACGCATTTCGATACAAGTGCGGAGGCGCTGGCCGCGCTGGCGCGCCATGGTCTGGCGGAGTCCGTAATCCGTGCGGTTGTCGAAAAGCAGGAGCAGGTTCAACTCCGGCCGCCGCAGGTGACGATGGAGCCGGTGGCGCCTCGCGAGGATGGGCGGATCGAAATCGCGCCCGGTTCCATGCTGATGCTTCCCCCGGAGAAAAGCAAACGTCCGCGGGGCGATGCGGGCCGCTGGTACAAGATCTCGATGCGTTAGCCGTTCAGTTCGGCGACGATCTCCCTTGCCGCCTTCCGCGCGTCCTCAATGGCGCCTACCGGGAAGCTGATGGCCCCCACCTTCGGATGGCCGCCGCCGCCGTAACGCTCGCAGATGCTGGCGAGATTGTGCGTGACGCGATCCGCCTGCCACGGACTGGAGCCGACGCTCACCTTGGTCCGGAACGTAGACATGCTGACCGAAACGGTGTAGATGCTCTGCGGGAACAGGTAGTAGGGAATGAACTTGTTGTAGCCTTCCACACCGTCCGCAATCAGGTCGAAGAAAACCACCTTGCCCTCAGCCGTCGAACGTCGGCGAATCAGGTCGATGGACGCCATGTGCCGTTGATGCAGCGGCTGAAAGATTGCGTCGATCTCCGGCAGCGCGATGATGGCATCGAGCGGCAGGCTGCGCATGTGGCCGATGATCCGCTGCACAATGTCGGAACCCTTGGCGGACTCGATCACCAGCGTCAATTTCATCGCCGCCGCGCCAAGCCCCACGGCCTCCTCCGCGCTGGCATACTGCGCGCCGTCGATAATGTCGGCCCAGCGGACGAGTTCATCAAGCGTATCATTCCGGTATCCGAACTTTTCGCGCGCCACGGTGGCAATGAACTTAGTGCAGGACTTGAAGGTCGTGTCCAGAAAGTAGTTCCCCTGCCGCTGCGTCCGGAAGTGCTCGGCGTCGGCCGGTGTCAGGAAAGCGCTCTGGTGGTGGTCAAACCACCAGGTCAGCGCCGGGTGTGGAGAGTACTTGAAATCGACGATGGCGTTCTCGTCGCCGTCGAATAGGCTGTCCTCAAACAGCTGGTCGGCGGTATGCGCCATGCCTGTGTAATGGAACGCGGCCAGCGGGTCGACATGGTCGTGATAGAACTGGCTGAAAAAGGCAGCCGAGGCCGAGCCGTCGAAGCAGTGATCGTGATAAAGGACGCGAACGGTTTTAGGCGGCATTTTGGGTCAGGAAAACTTAATAGACTGCCATAGTTGCAAGGCGATTCGCAACTCTGTCATTGGTTGTTCACGAACGGCGAATACAATGGGTCCATGCGATTCTGCTCGTTTCTGCTGTTCTGTCTTGTTGCTGCCGCCCAGACGGCGGAACGTCCGGTGCGGTCGGTTACTGATCCTGGCGTGGTCACCACGCGGCAGACCATCACGCCCGCCGGAGTCCCCAGCGTGTTCAACGGACGCGTTTATGGAGTGCAATTCAACGGCGGCAATGAGATCGATGTGCTGACGTCGGTGGGCGCCTACCGGATGGATTGGAAGGAAAACAAGGTGGTGCGCCACGTTGAGATGCGCGGACGCGGAGGCATTCAGGCGATCGATGGAACTGGGCCCGCATGGCTCTTTCAGCGCGACCGGAAGGTGTGGCTCCATAGAGGGCAGGACAAACAGGGCATCGAGATCGGCCGTCAGCAGGCCGGCGCGGTTCGCGAGCGAAACGGGCGCGTCTTCGCGGCGCTTGCGTTTGAGAACAAACTGGCCGTGGTGGGCGCCGACGGCCGCGTCGAGGCGAAGATCGACACCGGCATTGCGCCGGTCGGACTCGCCGTCGATGTCAGGGGCAGTGTTGCCTATGTCGGGAACTGGGGCGGGCGTATTCCCAAGGCCGGTGAGATCAGCGCGCCGACCGGTCTTGCTCCGGCCGCCGACAAGGTGCTTGTCGATGCGCGCGGCGTGGCCTCCAGCGGTACTGTTTCCCGCATCGACGTCGCCGCCGGAAAGGTAACGGACACCATCGCCGTGGGGCTGCATCCCACCGCGCTTGCCTGGGACGAGCCGCGCCACCGGCTTTTTGTCGCCAATACGAATTCCGATTCCGTCAGCGTGATCGATACCCGCACGCAACGCGTCACCGCCACCTGGCCTCTACAGCCATTTGCGCGAAAGGTATTCGGCATCGCGCCGACCTCGCTGGCCGTTTCACCCGATGGGCGGCGTCTCTTCGTCGCCTGCGGCGGCATCAACGCCGTCATGATTCTCAACACCGGCACCGGTGCCGCTCAGGGGGCGATCCCCACCTTCTGGTATCCGAACAGCGTCGCACTCAGTCCGGATGGCCAGCGGTTGGCCATCGGCGCGCTGCTCGGCGTGGGTTCGGGGTGGAGCGACAAACCGGACCGCCGCTTCGTTCATGCCAATCGTGGCGCCGTGCAGATTGTCGATCTCCCCAGTGCGCCGCTGCTCGCCTCCTGGACGACTGCGGTCGCCGAGAACAACCACATGGCGGGAGCCGCCACGCCGGTGGCTCCGTCCGCCCGGCCGGTGGCGATTCCGGCCCGCAGCGGCGATCCTTCTCTCATCGAGCACGTCGTCTACATCATCAAGGAGAACCGTACCTACGATCAGGTCTTCGGCGACATCGGCAAAGGCAACAGCGAACCATCGCTGGTGATGTTCGGCCGCGATGTCACGCCCAATCAACACCGCCTGGCGGAGCAGTTTGTTCTGCTCGATAACTTCTACGCCACCGGCGGGAACAGCGCCGACGGCCACCAGTGGGCGACCCAGGCCAATGAGACCGCCTATTGCCTGTGGCCCGGCTACGACGGCCGCAGCTATCCCTACGACGGCACCGATCCGCTGGCCTACTCCTCCAGCGGGTTCCTTTGGGACTACGCCCTCGCCCGCGGCAAGTCAGTCCGTATCTACGGGGAGTACGCCGGCCACCTGACTATCGGCCAGGACGTCCGGCATGAGGTGCTGGCCGGTTGGCAGAAGGGCGTCCGCTATCGGGGGAGGTGGAAGACCGTCGCGCCGATCGCGAAGCTGAATACGATTCTCGAACCGGATTTCCCCAGCTATACGCACGGGATCCCCGACGTCGTCCGCGCCCAGATCTTCCTCGAAGACGTCGCCAAATGGGAGAAGGAGGGCAAGATGCCCAACCTGTCGATTCTGCTGCTGCCGAGCGATCACACCGAAGGCACGCGCCCCGGTTCCTCCAGTGCAAAGGCGATGGTGGCCGACAATGATCTAGCCGTCGGGCAGATCGTCGAAGGGTTGACCAAGTCCAAATTCTGGCCGAAGATGGCGATCTTTGTGGTGGAGGACGACGCCCAGAACGGCGTCGATCACGTCGACGGCCATCGAACTGTGGCCCTTGCCATCAGCCCTTACGTCAAGCGTGGACACATCGATTCCACATTCTATTCGCAGCAAAGCATGCTGAAAACGATGGAGTTGATACTCGGTCTGCCAACCATGTCCCTATTCGACCTGATCGCCAACGAGATGCGCGAGTCCTTCACCGACTCGCCAGACCTGACGCCCTACACCGCGGAGATGCCGAAACAGTCTCTGTTTGAAATCAACCCGCCCTTGAAGGCTCTGAGGGGCAAGGCTCGGGAGGCGGCCAGGGCGTCGTTGAAAATGAACTTCAGCGTTCCGGATGCCGCGCCTACCGAGAAACTGAACCGGATTCTGTGGGGCGACATCCGCGGCTGGAACAAGCCTTATCCCAGGCCTCCCAATGCCGTCTTCGCGCCCATCACGGTGGAGAAGGATGAGGACGACGACGACGACGGTGACGAGCAATAGCGCTACTTCCGCCGCGCCTCGATATCCAGCGTGATGGAGATCTCGTCGCCAACAACGGCGCCGCCGGTCTCCATCAGCTTGTTCCAGGTCAATCCGAACGCCCTGCGGCTGACGGTGGTGGTGGCGCTGGCGCCAATGAGCATCGATCCATCCGGAGCCTTTGTTTCGGCGCCGGGTCCAGCCACATCGAGCACGACGGCCTTTGTGACGCCGTGCATGGAAAGGTCTCCGGCAATCCTCAGCTTGCCGTTGTCCCGCCACCACTTCGTTGAGCGGAACGTGATCTGCGGAAACTTCTCGGTATCGAAAAAGTCTGCCGACCGGAGGTGCGCATCTCTTTTGGCCTGCTGCGTGTTGATTGTTGCAGCGTCGATCGAAGCCTCTACGCGGCTCGCCGCCAGGTCCTTCGGGTCGTAGCGGACGGACCCCGTCACATTGGAGAACTGCCCGCGGACGGTGGAGACCATCATGTGCGTGACACCGAAACTCGCGGCGCTATGGGCAGGGTCAATCGTGTAGTCGGCCGCCATCGCGACGGCCGAAAGAAGGACAATCGAAAGCTTTCGCATGGGGATCAACCCTTGTTGTAGTAGAAGCGCTCCCGAACCACAAGGCCATCCTTCCAGGTCCGGACCGCCACCTGGGCCAGTTTATACCGTGCGCCACCCTGGAAGGTCACGTCCATTTCCCACTCGCTGAAGCTGATGTCTCCATTCACGGCCGAGGACAAGACGCTCGCGCCATGAAACTCCGCCACCGAGTTCACAAACTGCCGTTCGCGCTCCCGGTTCACGGCCTTGCCGGCGAAGGGCTCCGCCGAATTCTCCTGCATCACCACGTCCTCGGCGTAGAACTTCTCAAACGCGCCCATTATGTCACCCGCCAGAACCTGCTGGTTCAACGCATTGTCCAATTCCTGTACCGTCATTTCGTTTTCTCCTTTGTTGATTTGGCATCGGGGTGCCGGATCTGGTCGAGCAGGTCGATCAGTTGATCCAACTGCCGTTCGTTGAGTCCCCGAAAAAACGCTGCATTCTGTCTGATACTCGGCTCGTCGAGCAATCCCAATAGCCGTAAGCCCGCGGCAGTGATGCGGCAGAACACCTGTCGCCGGTCGGTCCGGCATCGTACGCGCGCCACGAACTCCTTGGCTTCCAGTTTGTCGATCAGCCTTGTGATCCCCGGATTGCGCTCAAGGAGGCGGGCGGCGATCTCAAGCGTCGGCAACCCCTTCTCTCCCGCTCCGCGCAGGATCCGCAGCACGTTGTACTGTTCCACGGATACACCGTGCGGCGCGATCAAGGCATCGAGAGAACGGCGAGCATCGTCCGCGGTTCGCAATAGCGCCAGCGCCGCCGCGTGCTGAGGAGATTGAAAGGGCTTTGTCTGCTTGATCTCGTCCTGGAGCCGCTGGATGGATTTGCGAGCCACTTCTAAACAATACATGTCAATGGTTGAATAGTCAACTAATAGGCAGCGGCACGCCGCCGGCGGCCGCGACGGTCTACACGTCGATAGCGTTGGATGACCGGACCTTCGCGCGTAGCAGGTACTTCTGAATCTTCCCTGTTGAGGTCCGCGGTACCGGGCCGAACTCCACCCGCTTCGGGCACTTGAAGTGCGCGAGGTGTTCCCGGCAGTGGGCGATGATCTCCGCCGCGTCAGCCGTGGTCTCCGGCTTCAGCTCCACAAACGCGACCGGCGTCTCGCCCCAGCGGACGTCGGGCTGTGCCACCACGGCGCAGGCCAGTACCTTCGGATGCCGGTGGATTGCGTCCTCCACTTCAAGTGAGGATATATTTTCCCCGCCGGAGATGATGATGTCCTTCGACCGGTCCTTGATCTTGATGTAGCCGTCGGGATGCAGGACTGCGAGGTCGCCGGTGTGGAACCATCCGCCGGCCAGTGCAGCCTCGGTGGCGGCCGGGTTCTTCAGGTAGCCCTTCATGGTGAGGTTGCCGCGGTACATCACTTCGCCGATCGTCTCGCCGTCGGCCGGTACCGGTTCCATGGTCTCCGGGTTGAGAACCGTCATCCCCTCCTGCAGAGAAAAGCGAACGCCTTGCCGGCCATTGCGTTTTGCCCGCTCGGTCACTTCCAACTCGTCCCACTCGGGGTGTTTGGCGCAGATCGTCGCGGGGCCATAGGTTTCGGTTAACCCGTAGATGTGTGAGATCCGGAAGCCGCGTCGTTCCATTCCCTCAATCACCGCGGCTGGCGGTGCGGCGCCGGCAATGTAGCCGTTCACGACGTGGTGAATCCCCTCGAAGCACTCTTCCGGCGCGTTCAGGATCATACTGTGCACAATCGGCGCTCCGCCGAAGTGCGTCACGCGGTGTTCCCGGATCAGGGCCAGCATCGTAACGGCATCCACCTTTCGTAGGTAGATGTTGGTGCCCGCACGTGCGGCAACGGCCCACGGGTGGCACCAGCCGTTGCAGTGAAACATCGGCACTGACCACAGATACACCGGGAACGAGCCCATATCCCATGCCAGCACGTTTCCGACCGCTGCGAGGTAAGCCCCGCGGTGATGTGTCACCACACCCTTCGGGTCGCCCGTTGTTCCAGAGGTGTAGGAGAGCGCGATGGCATCCCACTCCTCTTCCGGCAACTCCCATGCGAACTCCGGATCGCCTCGCGAGAGCAACTCCTCATACTCCAGCGTCCCGAGCCGCTCCCCTGGTCCGTCGTATTCCGGATCGTCCACATCTACCACGGTCAACGCCGTGCCCGCTCGTTCCAGGGCTGCCTTCATGACTCCGGAGTAGGCCCGGTCGGTGATCACCACGCGTGCCTCTCCGTGCCGCAGCATGAACGCCAGGGCGTCGGCATCCAGCCGAGTGTTCAGCGTGTTGATTACCCCTCCCGCCATCGGGATCGCGAAGTGCGCCTCGTACATCTCCGGCGTGTTTGCCAGCATTAACGATACGGTCTGGTTTCGATTTATTCCCAGGCCGCGCAGTGCGGATGCCAGCCGGCGGCACCGCTCATACGTCTCCCGCCACCGGAAGTGCCGGGCGCCGTGAATCCCGGAGATCCGGTCCGGATACACCTCTGCTGCCCAGGGCAGAAAGCTGATCGGTGACAGTGCGGCATAGTTGGCGTGGTTGCGGCTGAGATGGGAATCGAACGGGTTCGGCGCCATCAGTTGGCCGACGCGCCCTTCTTCAAAGCAGCCGCGTCGAGTACCCAACGCCGGAAGATCTGATAGCCGCGGTCCTCGGGATTGTATCGCCGCCCGCCCTGATGTCCGTCCTCCTGTCCGGTTTGGATGTTCAACGGCTTTCGCAGGAGTTTGGAGTTCTCCACGTCGGCGTCGTTCACACGCTCCAGCAGGATCCTGTAATTGGCCCAGACATCCTTGGCATGCAGGTAGCCGCGGTTGTCGGCCGGCTTGAATTCCATTGAGGGAACACGCCCGGCCAGCCCGTGGCAGGTCATGCAGGCAAACTCGTCGTCCCGGTTCGGGCGCTGCAGTTCCGGCGCCACCCAGTCACGGAAGTACTCGTAATTGCGCCGCCACTCGGGGCTCAACGCCTTCGCGTCGGCCACGTCGTCCTCATAAAGATCCGGCTGCACCTTCTGCAGCGCTGCCTTGACGGTCGGGTGATTCCGCACGATCGCGTTCGACGCGGCCAATCCAATCGCGCCGGACCGCAGCCGCCCGTCCACTTTCCTCGTCAACTGGGACGCCACCAACTCCGCCGCGCGGTCCCGTGTGGCCCGCAGCGGGTCGGCCGCCGGCGCCGTGCCGCCCACCTCCGGAACCGGCGTGTTCCAACTCAGCAGCCACTTCGCGCTGTCGAGCCATAGAGCCTCTTCCATCGGCGTCTGGAAGGCCGCGGGCAGCCGCTTGACCAGGGCCTCGGTCTGCAGGTCCGGGTTGGAATGAATCACGCGGGCCATGCTCCGCGCCAGATACCAGTCCGGGCTGTCCTTATCCATCTGCAGTAGCGGGCGGGTATTTTCCTCCAGTTTGCCGCGCTCGGCCGGGAACTCCGGCAGCAGCAGTTTGTAGAAGATATTCTGCTGCTCCTCGGTCTTCGGCATGTTCCAGCGCGCCCGGGTGAAGAGCTTGAGAATCGGGCTAACGAGTTCCAACCTGCGCTCCGGCTCCCTGGCGCCCCGCGTTACCTGCTCCATGAGCGGCTCGACAAACTCCTGCGCCGCGTTCAGCGTGATGACGCGCGGATCGGCGAGCGACGTCGCCGCCAGCGTCCGGAACTCTTCCGGCCCGCTGGTCGAGTAGTCGAGAAGCTTCTTCTGCAGCGGCTCGTACGTCACATTCGCCGCCGACTCCAGCGCCAGCTTCAACCAATCCTTCGGCGATTCCGGAGCCAGTCCGTTCCAGTAGGCGAACACCGCCTTGCCGACGGCGTCGCTCGACTTCGGCGTCACGTAACCCATCTGGCCCGGGCCGCCATCGCCGCCCGCCTGGTTGTAGAAGGTCGCCGCGATGTTCACGACGCGGCGCACCAGCAGCGGATTCGGATTGTCGAGCCTGTTGCTCAACGTCTCAAACAGCTTCGACAACTCGGGGTACTGTTGTTCCTTGCTTCCGTTGGCTCTCTGCCCGTTAGCAATGAAGAGAGCCTCTGCCTGATAGCGTTTGGCATTTTCGGCCAGCGCTGATGGCTCTTCCCGTTCCAACATTGTCAGGAAGGTGTCGTTCAGGTCCATACGGACAGGCGGATTCCAAACCCACCAGTTCCACGCTGCTCGGCTCGCCCACGCCCGCACGGCAGGGTGCGGATCCTGCAGGATCATCGTCCGGAACAACGCCGTCAGCCGCGGCCAGCCAACCGACGACCGCGGCATCACGGCGTCGGCACGCATGACCAGCGCTCCCGCTGCCCATTCGCGCGTCAGGTCGTCCGCCGTCTCCAGGGCAGGGAACAGGTGGTCCCATCCTTTGTCGTCAAGCAACGTCTGGCGAATTCCCCAGCGCGCCGCCTCGCGTACCATCTTCACGGGGTCGCCCAGTCCGGCGATTTGCTGCTCGACAGCGCGCTCATCATGCAGCGCTCCCAGTGCGATGTATGCCCAGTAGCGCACCAGCGGACTGGAATGTTTCGCCCCTGCCAGGGCTATGCCGGTAAACTGCTTGTCCTCCGGTGCAAGCCCCGTCTGCGCCAGCGCGCGATAGCGGGCAACTGTGTCGCTGAGGGTTTCGCCCGGCCGCGCCTCGAAGTCCTTCGGCGCTGGTTTGGCGTCGTTCACCGGGTACAGCCGTGCCAGTGCCTGCAAGGTGTAGGCTGTCGTGACGAATCCGGTCAAGGCATGCTCGTTCCAGCGGCCGAATGCGTCCTGCTTTCGGAGCAGCGCCTGTACGGCACTGCTGATCTGCGGATCGTCCACACCGGCACCCATGGCGTGCAGCGCCATTATGGCCAGGGCCGTGGGCGCCGGGTCAACATCCTTCTCGTCCGGCTTCACGCGCCAGGTGCCGTTCTCCTCGGCGCCGGGGTCGAACTGCCACATCCCGTCGGGCCGCTGTGTTTCACGCAGCCGTTTCAGGTCAACGGCAAGCTGCGCCGCAATCTCCTGTGCAAACTTCTTCGCTTCATCCGTCTCTTCCCGCAACTGCACATAGTTCTCCGGGAATACCTCCTTGAAGAACAGAATGCGGTTCGACATGTCGTCGGAAAAACGCGGCCGTACCTTCAGGCTCAGCCGTGCCTTCTCCTCTAGTGCATCCAGGTACTTTGGATTCCTTGTCGTCAGCCAGGCCTGCTTCAATATGGCCCCGGCGAACCGGTAAACCAGCGCCTGCCCGATATTCGATCCCGGCCCGGCGGCGTTGATGCCGCTCGGATCCGCCGACTGCAGCACGAAGTTCGCCGCCCGGATCTGCTGCGTCGCGTGCAGCCGCCGCGGTGGCACCAGTCGTTCCAGCGTCGTCACGTTGAAGCCGGCCACGCGCGTGCCCGCGGGGCCATCGCCCAGGTCGAGCGGCGCCAGGCTCGTATTGTTGGCCGCCTCGGCCAGCACGTTGGTGGGGCGCATGGACTCGTAGGCCAGATTTGCCAGGTGCCGGTAATTCACCACGTTTTCGATCCGGTATCCGTACTGCAGCGGACCAGATGGGCCCCACACGCCGGACTGCGTATGGCAGCTCATGCAGTGTGAGCCGAGTAGCGACCCGGTGTCCCGAATCCGCCTATCCACCGCCGCTCCGCGCGGACGGTTCAACAGCCACGCATCCACCTGCCCCAGATGATCGTACATCGCCTGCCGGATTGCCGCCCGCGGGTCCGTGTAGGGTGCGGGCCGGCGGATGCGCAACTCCACCTCATAGCCCGGCGAATTGGACTCCACCTTCAGGAAGTACACACCGCCCGGTTGCAACATCCGCGACATCGCCGTGCGGTGTCCCTCCGTCTGCTGGTGTACTCGCTCGTTCGGATTTGCTCCCTCACGATACTCTTTCCCGTCGGCCGTGTAGAAAAGCAACTGAGCAACGACGAACGGGTCCGGCAGCCCAAGATTCGCCGTAAACAACCGTGGTTCCCGGCCCTTGTACTCAATGCGGAACCAGTCCAGTCCGCTGGTACCCACCGCGCCATTGTCGAAGTACTCGATGTCGTCCGCACCCCCGGTGATGTGCAGGTTCTCGTCATTTCCCGACGCGCCGACCTCGATCCGCTGCGCCTCTGCGATGGAGTCATTGGGCTCGGCCTCGATCACCATCCCGCGCGACGTCTTTCCAGGGTTCACCGGCTTGATCCACGTTCGCATCTTCACGCTTTTGCCCGCGGGCCATGGCGTCTGCGCCGGGAAAGGCGTGATCTTTTCCACCGTTCCCGTTTCTCTCCATCGCGGCTTGTTGAACAGCGGTTCTTCCTTCTCCACCTTCGCGAGCTTCAGCGTATAGACGCCGGCCTTCGGCGCGCGGAACACCAGGAAGAAGTCCGGATCGAAGGCATGCAGGATCTTTCGATAACTGCCCCATTCCACGGCGATTCGTCCGTTCGCCGGCAACTCCGATGGCGCCGGCAGGCCTGCATACACCTCCACCGTCTGCCCGGCCGCCAGCGTCATGCTCTGTGCATGGGCGCCAGAGAAGGCAACGCTCTGCGCCATTGCGGCGGCAGCGGCCAGAAGGAACAAAGAAACCTGTTTCCGCATAATCCTTGAGGAATCCTATCAGATGCCCTCAAGGTTCCGGGCAACGCCGGCCTGCTTATGAAGAGTGCCTGGCGCACACCTGCCGGAGGGTCTGCAGGTGCCGCGGGATGGCCGTCATTGGGTCCTCGGCCGCCTCATACTCCAGCGCCAGATAACCACGGTACTTGTTCGATACCAGTATCTTCGCCACGCGGTCCCAATCGGAGCGGCCCTTCACGCCGTCCTCGGTCACATCCACCTTCACCTGCACATTCACGGCATGCGGTGCGATGGTCTCGATCTGCGGATAGATCTTCGTGCGGAAGTTCCCTGTGTCGAGGTTGATGGCCACCCACGGGGAATTCACCCGCTTCACGATATCGACGATCGTATCGGCCCGGTCCGTAATGCCGCCGTGGTTCTCCAGTCCCAGAATCACTCCCTTGCTGCCGGCATACTCCGCCGCTTTCCCCAGTACCTGCACCACCCAGCCGGCGGCCTCCGCCTCATTCGATTCCTTCGGCACCCGGCCGCCGAAGACGCGAATATGGCCAGCGCCAAGTTTCGCCGCGGCATCCACCCATTTCCGCACCTCGGCGATCTCCTTATCCGCTTCCGGCCCCGGTCGCTTGCACATATCCGTGCGGATGGAGATTGAATAAATCTCCACGCCCAGCTTGTAGGCCAGTTGCTTCAGCCCATAAAGGAACTTGTCCTCTGTCGACGGGAACCAGTAAACCGTCAGGTCCACGCCGTCCAGTTTGTGCTCGGCCGCGTAGCGGATCACATCTTCGTACGTCATCTTCCCGCTCTGCAGTTCCTTGCGGAACGAATAGGCGCACAGCGCGGGCCGGAGCCTTGGGCCGGGGTCACTGGCCAGCAGCGTCGAGGCGGGCAGGAGGGAAAGGAAGTGGCGGCGTTGCATAACTGCCGCCATGATACCGCAGGGCGTTTAGCGTTCCAACAAGCGCGCCGTCGCGGCTTCGTACTCCGCGCGCGCCTTGTGGTAATCGGCCAGCGCCTTGATCTCGCGAAATGCCGCGTCCGCTGTGGCCAACTCCCGCTGGTTGACGAAGAACTGTGTGGAGTCTCCCAGGTCGAATCGTGCCCGCTCGGCTTCCTCCAGTTGCCGGGCCGCCTTCACCTCCTCGCGGATCACGCCGACGACCTGATAGGCGGCCCGGACGGCGCTAGCCGCGTCCTGCACGTCGAGCAACACGCGGTCTCTGGCGAACCGTAACTCCGCTTCAATGATCGAGAGCTTCGCTTCTGCCTGTGTCTGTTTGCCCAGGGCCTTCCGCCGCTGCACCGGCAGTTCAAAACGCAGGCCACCTTCCACCTCGTTCCCCCTCCGGCTCAATCGTCCCTCGCCCACGTCGCGGGAGTAGTTGAAGAACAGGTCCACGTCCGGCCCGACCTGGTTGCGGGCCAGGCGCGTTTCCACCGTCTGCTGCTGCCGCTTGATCAACATACCGCGAATCTCCGGCCGTGCCTGCATCGCCTGCGCCACGTCGAACTTCTCCTGCTCCATGGTCAGGTTTTCCGGTTCCGGAAACGCGCGCAGAAGCCGGTCTGATCCCGGTTGCAGCGGCTCTCCCGCCAGGTCCCGCAGGAAGAGAGACAGTTCGATGGACGCCCCCTGGAGGTACCGCTCCGCGTTCACCAGCGCGGAACGTCGCTGCAGGATGGCCCGCAGGTTGTCGGTTACTTCCACGGGCGCCAACTGCCCGAGCTTGACCGAATCTTCCAACTGCTGGTTCCGCTGTTCGGCCAGCTGCAACAGGCCTTTCGCCACTTCAATCTGCCGGCCTGCCGCCACCCACTCCCAGTACTGTTTTAAGGCCGCTTTGAAGATCTTCAGCCTCTCCTTGGCAATGGTGAACTCCGCGCCCTGTATGCCGAGTTGCGTGGTCTGCAAGCCGGCTCGGCGCTCGTCGATGTCACGGTTCCGCCCCAGCGGCATCCGGAATCCGCCGGACCATTCGCCGCCGGAAAGCGTCAGCGCCTTCTCATCGTACGGGCCGTAGGTGCCGCGGCCCACCCGGTAGCCGCCATATACCGTTGTGCCCCACAGCGTCGTGTTCTGCTCCAACAGGCCCTTGAACGTTTCATTCCGGTAAAACCCAACTTGCTGCGAGGTGCCGTCCGCCTTCAGTTTCAGGTCGAATTCACCCTGCGCGGAAGTGGCCGCCCCTTCCGCGATCCTCCGCTCTGCAAGCACCGCTTCGATGAGGGGGAACGCGCGGTCCACGGAGCGCAGGAGTTCATTCACAGACAGGGGTTCCTGCCCCGGCAGGCATCCTGCGAATGCCGCCAGGCCGATCGCCAATCCCAGCCTCCTCATTTCTTGTCCTTATCCGCTTCCTTTGCTTTCCCGGGTTCGGTCATTGCGATCACAGGTGGGAAGCCGTTGAACTGCCGCCAGAATTCGTAGCCGAGCGGAACCTGATTCAGCAGCACCCATCCGTTGGCCCGCACGCCCTGCCGGAGCCAGGGCTGTCCGGGCCACGGTTCGTCACCTGGATCTGGCTCCACCAGAACCCGGAACTTGCCTTCGCCGTTATCGGTGGAATCCACCAGCATCACTTTGCCGCCAAACGTTCCGACGGCGATCGACGGCCAGCCGACGAACTGCAGGGCGGGCCATCCTTCAAACTGTAGCCGCACATCGCGACCGGGCGCGATCAGTGGGGTATCGTTGCCGTTCATCAGCAGTTCCACCACGTTCCGCTCGGTATTCGGAACCAGAACGCAGATCTGATCGCCGGACTTCAGTAACTCGCCGCTCTGGCGGGCCACAACGCGGAAAACCGTGCCGTCGATCGGCGCCGTGACGCGCTGCGTTGACTGCCGCGCCACGCGCACATCCACCTTGGTCAACTCCGCCTGCTGCTTGGCCACGTCGGACATCGCCGAGGCATGAGAGCTCCAGGCTTCATCAATGCGGCTGCGCGAGTCCGCGTCGAAGCGCAGCAGTTCGGCTTCCAGGGATAACTTCTCGTTCTTTGCCGCGTTAAGCGCGGCCGTCGTGCGCTCCACATCCGCCGTCTTTTGCTGCAGATCAAGTTCCGCCAGTTCCACGTTTCGCGTGGAGGTCAAGCCCTTCGCCGCCAGACCCTTCTGACGCTCAATCTGCAATTTGGCCGTCACGAGTGCGGACCTTGCCGCTTCCAGTGACTGCTGGGCCGCGGCCACACGATCAATGGACATCTGCACTCTCGCCTTGGCCGCCTCCACGCCTGTCCGCATCGTCGCTTCCAGCCCGCGAATCCGGTCCTCGATCGCCTTTACCCGCCGCAGGGCCGCCGAGATCGTATTCGATGTCGCATCGCGCTCCTGCCCGAGCCGCATCATGATATCCGGGTCGTTGTCGCTCAGGTCGACAATCGGATCGCCCTTCTTTACCTTGCTTCCTTCCACCACATACCACTTGGAGATCCGGCCATCCACCAGCGCTTCAATATTCTGCGGGCGTTCCTCCGGGTTGAACGCGATGACACGCCCGCTTCCCGAAACGTTCTGCTGCCACGGGGTCACCGTCAAGGCGACCACGGTTACAACCAGAAGCGTCATCAGGACGCGGGAGAACACCTTTTGCGACCGCGGGACGTCGATCGCGTGCAGCGAAAGACGCTGCGGAATGTGCCAGCCGGTTGTCGCGCTCATGCCTTTCCTCCTTCCCACTTCACTTCGCGGAGGTTCCCATCTTCCATCACCAGCAACCGGTTACAACGGGCCATCAGGTCCGGACGCTCCGAGATGCTGAGAATCGTCCAAGGTGCTTTCGGGTCAAACAACATGTCGCAGATCGGCTCCCTCTCCCTCTCCCTGTCCACGGAGTCGAGCGCATCATCCAGAATGATCAGCCGCGGCTTGCCGGCAATGGCCCGCGCCAGCATCAACCGGCACGCCTGGCTTGCCGAAAGGGGCCTGCCCCCCGGTTGCAGGATGCTGTCCAGCCCGTCGGGCATATGCTGAATCTCTTCCAGAATTCCGCACTTCCGCATCGCTTCGGTCACTTCGGCGATTGAAATGTGGTTCCGGCCCAAGCGGACGTTCTCCAGAATCGTTCCGGGAAATAGCTCGATTCCACGGATGAGGACCACCTGTTCCCGAATCGTCATCAACGGGAGAGAACGGTAGTCGATTCCATCCAGCAATAGCGACCCGCTCTGCGGCTGCCGGAGGCCAAACAGCATGGCCGCCAGCGTGCTCTTTCCGCAGCCGTGCTTGCCGCTGAGGGCGACCCGGTCGCCACGCCGCAATTCGCACTTCTCGATACTCAGCACCTTGCTGCCCGGGTAGTATGACAACTCGACGTCGCTCATCCGGATCTCAGCCGGCCCGTCCTCTAATGCGACTGCTTCGCCCCCTGCCCGCTCCAGAGGCAGATCCACCAGCGCGCCCAGCTTGTCGATGGCCGCCTGCAGGTCGTAGAAAACCTCCAACTGCTTACCGAACTTTGTAAACCCGCTTACCATCAACGTCACAATCAGTTCGCTTGCCACCAACTGTCCCAAGGTCAACTGCCGGCTGATGACCAACCACCCTCCGATGCCCAGCAGCACAGCACTCGCCACCGCCTGCAGGACGAAGCTCCCGGCAATCTGACGGATCAGAATCTTGAAGTGCTTCTCCCGGGCATGCAGGTAATCCTCCAGCATCCCCTCAGCCTTAGCCGCCGCAAACTCCATGCCGCCGGCGGACTTGAAGGTCACAATATGGGTGGCAATCTGCTCGAGCCAAGCCTGGAACGCATACTTCGATTTCGATTCCTTGATGCTGGTTTTCACCGCGCCCCGCCCCAGCACAATGATGATGAAGAGCATCGATGCCACCAGGAAGATGTCGAACGCCAGCAGCAGGGGGTGGTACAACGCCACCAGCATCAGGCCGATGACCGTCTGCATCAAAATGCCCAGTCCGTCAATCAGCAAAGTAGCCGCCGCCTTTTGAACCGTGATGACGTCAAAGAACCGGTTCACCAGTTCCGGGCCATGGTACTTGTCGAACGCCTCGGGTTTCACTCGCAGCAGGCGCCAGGTGGTATCCGTGCCGACCCGCGCGAAGATCGACCGCTGCAGAATTTCCACCACCCAGGCGCGCAGCGAATTGATCAGCGCCGAAAAGCCCAGCGCCACGAAGACGAACATCGTTAGCACGACCAGCGGCTGCAGTACCGAGCCAAACGCCACCGTGTTCACCAGGGACTGCACCGTTACCGGAACCACCAGCGACAACAGGCCGATCACGATCGAGTAAATCACCGCCACCCACAACGTGGATCGCTCCGACGCCAACAGCGCCCGCAGCCGTGCCCACGGGGAAAGAGGTTCCTTCTCGTTCGGGGACCGCATGGCCGCCAGCGGCGACGAACTCTCCGGGACCAGCCATTCCAATTCTCCGCCCAGCGCGGAGGCCTGCAACCACCCGGCCAACTCCGCCACCGGAATCCACCGCGGCTTCCTGTTTCGTCCAGGTTCGCTCACCAGCGCCTTCGAGCCGCGGCTCTCCAGCAGTAGAATCGGTTCCATCTCTCCGTCGGCGCCGATCCGCATTCCTATCCACGGGTACTCTGCGTGCGCCAGGCGAAGGGCCTCCCGCAGCGGTTGCCTCACGACGGTGAGGATCATCCCGGCGTCACCGGCTGCCCGGATGAGCAACTGCTTTGCCGACAACTGCGCCTGAGACAGCCGCCGGAGCGACTGGTCCACCAACTTCCGATCCGCTTCCTGGCCCTGCTGTTCGAGCAGAAATTCCAGGACTTCCGGGAATCGGGATGCGCCGAGAGAAAAAGGTGTAGAGCTCATTGCAGTTCGCTAGTGGTTGTGATACAAGGTAGAAAGTTCAGACATGCAGATATCTGAACATATGGTGATTAGAACATTCAAGAATTCGATTGTCAAGATATTTCCTCTTGACACCCTCTTCTCTCCATATTAGACTCAAGGAGTTACCGAATGTATGAATATTTTCATACATTCATATGCTTATGCCGTCACGTCACCTCGTCTCAAAAGAACTGGCCCAGCTCTTCGGAGTCTTCTCACACCCGGACCGCGTTCGGATCGCTGAGGAGCTGCGAGAGGGCGAAAAGGACGTTAACGCCTTACAGGCTGTCCTCGGTGTCAGCCATTCGCGTACGTCGCAGAACCTGTCGGTAATGCGGATGCACCGTGTGGTTGCCGAGCGGCGGGAAGGGCGTCATGTCTTCTATCGTCTGGTGCAGCCCGCCATGGCCGAATGGATTCTGAATGGCCTTCGTTTTCTCGAAAACGAAGCCGATTCCGCCCAGGCGCGTAAGCATGCCCTCGAAGAGGTCCGACAGATTTGGGCATCGGAGCCAGTTTCCACAACTGACTGAGCCGCCACGATTTCGTGGTAAAACAGCGGATAGGCATTCTCCCCCATGCAACGTCCGCTGCTTCTGCGCGGCGCCCGGCAACTGCTCACGTTGCGCGGAGCCGACGGACCCCGCCGCGGCGCGGATTGTCTGGACCTGGGCATTGTCACGGATGGGTCAATCCTTATCCGTGACGGCCGTATTCACAGCATTGGGCACTCGCGCCGGATCGAGAACCTTGCCGAGGCCCGGCACGCTGTTGTCTGCGAGGTGCACGGCGCGGTCATCATGCCGGCATTTGTCGATGCGTCGCTGGCGATCCCGGACTCGGCCGCCGACCTCCGCCGTGTGCTCCATCTCGCCTTCCGGCACGGGACCGGCGCCGTGGCCGCTCGTCTTCCCCGCCATGCTCCTCGTCCGATCCCGTGCTTCGACCGCGCGCCGAGGGTCACGGTGCCGGTACTCGACGTGGCGGCCGGCTTTGACGACGCCGCGCTGACGCGTTCGGCCCGCCGGTTTCCCAACGCGATACTCCGTATTGAGCCGTCGTCTCACTCGATTCCCGAACTCCAGCGCCTTCAAGCGATCGGCCTCCCGATTCGCGCGTACTCCGGGGCCCGGTTCAGTTCTGACTGGGTGGGCTTTGCCGTCGCCTATGGGGCCGCCAGCATTGAGTTGCCCACTTCGGCCGCCGGCGCCAATCTCGGATTGCTCGCCGAAGTGCCGGCGTTCGCCATTGCCCGTCCGTCGTCGGCCAAGGTCGTCCGGACGCTGCTTGACTCCGGCGTTTCCGTGGCGCTCGGCTCCGGTTTCGGGGAGCCGGACGGCTTTACCTGCAGCATGCAGGCAGCCATCCGGCTGGCGGTCCGCGATGGCAACCTCGATTTGGCCGAAGCCATCACCCTCGCCACCGTCAATGCCGCCTTCGCACTCGGCGTCGGGGCGGACCGAGGGTCGCTGGAGGCCGGCAAGGTTGCGGATCTGATCGTGCTCGATATCTCTGACTACCGCGATCTATCCGGTTATCATGGAGTAAACGTCGTCTCCCAAATCTATCAGGCAGGTACTCTGGTTTCATGACGGGTCCCATCGTTGAATGTGCCGCCAACTACTCGGAAGGCCGCCGGCCCGAGGTCATCGCCGCCATTGCCGATTCGATCCGGCTCGTGGAGGGCGCGAAGATCCTCGATGTCGATAGCGACCCAGATCACAACCGCACTGTGATCACTTTTGCCGGCTCCCCGGAGCATGTCGGTGAGGCCGCGGTTCGCTCGGTTGGCGTCGCCGCCGAACACATCGATCTCAATCAGCAGGATGGCGTTCATCCGCGCATCGGCGCCGCCGATGTGATTCCATTCGTCCCTCTCCGCAAGATGACGCTCATCGAATGTGAATGGGTTGCTCACTCCGTCGGCGCCGAGATTTGGAACCGCTTCCACATTCCTGTTTATCTATATGGCGCTGCGGCGATTGTGCCCGCCCGCCGTGCGCTGCCCAACGTGCGGCAGATCGGCTTTGAAAAGCTCCGCGATGTCGTCAAGACCGATCTTTCTCGTTTCCCTGATTTCGGTCAGAACGAGATCCACCCCACGGCCGGCGCCGTGGCCGTGGGCGCTCGGAAGATTCTCATTGCCTGGAACATCGAACTTGCGACCTCCGACGTCGAGATCGCCAAGGAGATTGCGAACATCATCCGTGAAGCCAATGGCGGCTTTCCAGGTGTCCGCGCGCTCGGGCTTGAACTTCCCTCCCAAGGCATCACGCAGGTCTCCATCAACGTTACCGATTACCAGGCCACGGCGCCGCACCAGATTCTTCCCCGCGTCGAGGAACTTGCTGCGCAGAAGGGCGTTACGGTTCGCGGCACGGAGTTGATCGGCCTGATTCCGCAGGAGGTCCTCGATCTTGCCGCCGAGGCCGGGGTCGATCTCCGCATCCACAATCTGCGCGCCGACAGCACCATCGAAGCCCGCCTCGCCGCCGCCGGGCTGTAAAATAGGGACAGTGCTAGTGACCATCCAGACCAAACCGGACCGCCCCAAGTGGCTGAAGGCGCCTGCTCCAGTTGGCGAAAACTACCGCGAGTTGAAGTCCCTGGTGCAGGACCTGAAACTGCATACGGTCTGTGAATCCGCGGCTTGTCCCAATATTGGTGAATGCTGGAACCAGCGCACGGCGACGTTCATGATCCTGGGCAACATGTGCACGCGCCGCTGCGGGTTCTGCGCGGTGCAGAAGGGCGCGCCGCTTGAAGTGGATATGGACGAACCGCGCCGCGTCGCCGAAGCCGTGGCGCTGATGGGCTTGCGGCACGCGGTTATTACGAGCGTGAACCGCGATGATCGCAAGGACGGCGGTGCCGAACTGTTTGCCATGACCATCCGGGCCATCCACGAACGCGTCCCCGGTTGCCAGGTGGAGGTGCTCGTGCCGGACTTCCAGGGGAATTACGACGCCATGCGCACCGTGATGGAGGCCGGCCCGGAGGTCCTCAACCACAACACCGAGACCGTTCCCCGGCTCTACCGTACCGTGCGGCTAGGCGCCGATTATCCACGCTCGCTTGAAATTCTCGCCTTCGCAAAGAGTCTGCGCCCGGAAGCGCCCACCAAGTCCGGCCTCATGCTGGGGCTCGGAGAGACCAACGACGAAGTGCTCCGTGTCATGCGCGACCTGCGCGCCCACAACGTTGACATCCTGACCCTCGGCCAATACCTACAGCCATCCAAGAAGCATCTGCCGATCGTGCGGTATGCGACTCTCGAAGAGTTCGCCGAGTTCAAGAAGGCGGGGTATGAAATGGGGTTTGCCCACGTCGAGTCCGGCCCGCTGGTCCGGTCCAGTTATCACGCCTCAGACGCCGTCGAAAACGGAACTTCCGCCCTGCGTTCTGCGTAGTTATCAGCAGAACGCCATGCTGAAACTCCTCCTGTGGTGCCTACTTCTGGTTGTCTGCTGGCCCGTGGCGCTGTTGGCTCTGGTGCTGTACCCGGTCGTGTGGGTCCTTCTGATCCCGTTCCGTATCGTCGGCATTGCCGTATCCGGCGTGCTCGATCTGCTGTCGGCGCTCATCACCTTTCCGGCCCGGCTTGTCCGCCGCATGGCCTGAGTCAGCCGGCTTTCACCTGCCGCCACACGCCGTGCTCGGACTCCCCGGCTACGCCCGCGGGCTTTCTGCGCGGCGTCCATAGCTCATACCGCGGCTGCACCTGCGGTGCGCTGCCGGTCTGCGCTCCCAGCAGATATCTTGCGCCTTCGGCGGCCAGCGCCGCGTAGTCCAACTCCACCCAAACCAGTTCCACCCAATGGCGCGCCGCCCAGCGCTTCCCACCTACCACGGCCACCGCCACATTCCAACTGCCCGCTTCCATCCCGTCCAGATAGCGCAGCAACTCCTCTCCCAGTTCGCCATCGGCGCAGAGGATGCCTACCTTTCGCTCGCCCCGCCCCAGCAGCCCTCTCTCCTGCAACCAACACAATGAATCCACCACGCTGCCATCCACCGTCACCACCCGGTGCGCCGCACGCCCTGCTCCGCGCATCGCCCGGCGGTACCCCTCCCCGATCGCGAACAGCCGCGAGTCGTGGTCGCGGGTCATCACCACGACATCCGTGCACTCCAACGCCAGCAATTGCCCGCTGGTATAGAGCCCCGCGCCCGCATAGTCGAAACTCACGCACGGAACTCCGCCCCGGCGCAGCCCGATGTCGAGCAGCACCGCCTGACTTCCCAAACGGCACAGTGCGCCGTAGTCGTCCGTCTCATCCGCCGGCATCACCAGATATCCGGCGTAGCCTCCGGCGTCCAAGAGTCGCGCCTGCTCCTCGGCGTCTGCCGGTTGCTCGCAGAACACGCGCATTCCCCGTCCCTTGGCCACCGGTCCGGCGCCGGCTATCGCCCGGCCAGCTTCCTCCGGCCGTCTCCCGCCGATCGATAGCAGCAGATCTCCGCTCGCCCGCACACCGCCCTTCGCAGTTACCACCAGATCCCGCGAATACTCCCTGACTCGCAACTCCACCGCCGGGTCCTGCCAGTTCTTCAAACGGTCCCGCACCAGCCGAAAACCCTCGGCCACCTCGCTGTTGGCCCAACTCAGTTCTCCAGCGATCGCCGTGTTGGATCCAACTCCGGTCCCACTCTTCCACGCCCGCACCACCAATGCGAAAATCGGTCCGCCCCGGATACTCCGGTTCAACTCCGCCTGCACTGCCGTCAGTACCGGTTCCACCACAGGGTCCCACACGGCATCGCCCCACTGCAGGACAGTTGGACCCGCATTCACTCCATCATGGGATGACTTGCCAGCGTAAATGGGGTATAGGGGACCCATAATAAGACCAACATATGCAAGCGTAGTGCCATTTCACCCCCAAATCAACCCCGGCATTTTCTGAATTTACACACTCTCATGGACCGGCCCTGCGCCCCCATACTCGGACCATGGAACTTCTGCTGCCCGTCACCGACCGCCCCTGCTCCTCCCTCAGCGCCATGATCCTTTATGCGGAACACCCCTTCCACCCGATCCATGCGGCGCTATTCACCAACTATGACGGCACGTTGACGCTGGTCGTCTGTGCCCGTACGCCGGAGGAACTTGGCCGGACCTTCTGGGTGACGCTCGCCCGCGACGGCCAGCCGTTCGCCCGCACGGCCTGCATCACATTGCGGCGCGGACGCGGTGAGACCCCCACCGACCGGATCACTTTCGAAGATCTCGGCGAAACGTTTACCGGAATTCACTTCGAAGCGGCGCGGCCGTCGGCGCGCCCGGTGGTCCACTAGGCCGCGAAGAGATCTAGGGCACTCGCTGTGAAACTTTGTCGGGTCCTGGAAAGTCGGCTGGAATCTGTTGGGTCACTCTTCCGGTGGCCGCCCATTCCGCTCCGCGCTGCAGCGTGACGATGAAATCGACGGACTGCATCGCCGGGACCGCGTGCCCGAGGGCGGTATGGAATACGCGCCCCTTGACATAGGGCAGCACCATCAGCAGCGGTTCGTGTTCGCCGTTGCCGCCGGTGGCCGGATCGGCAAACGCGGTCGCCAGTACGTGGACGTTCTTCGCCGGTCCGCGCAGGTTGTCGTATAGCTCATCCTGGGCGTGCATCCACTCCTTGGGGAGCCCTTTTGTGATGGGGTGTTCGCCGTCGCGGAGCGTCAACTTGTAGGCATGCTGCTTACCGTGGTGGCCGCCCCGGCCCGGCGTCATATCGGGCACCCACTTGCCCTCGCGCAGACGGAGATAGGGGCCGGACTTCTCGGTGCGCCCGCCCCAGCCGCCCAGGCCGATCATCTCGTTAAACTCGGGCCAGGTCGGGAAGGCGTTGTTGGCCGCGTGCACTACCACCAGGCCGCCGCCCTTGCGCATGTAGGAGACGAAGTCCTTCTCCGTCTCCGGCGTCCAGTCCTCGCCGTTGTAGTTCAGTACGACGATGGCGTAGTCCTTGAACTTTGGGCGGAAGGCGGCCATGTCGCCGCCCTTGTCGGGCGTCGTCAGAACGTCGACGGCGAACAGGCCGGTTTCTTCCAGGTAGCGCTTCAGGAAGGGTGTCGTGGCCTTCCAGTCGTGGTTGTTCTGGCCGTCAATCAGCAGAGCCCGGTGTTTCTTCGCGCCCAGCAAGGGTGCACCGGCCAGCATTGCCAGCCACTGTCTCCGTCGAATCGTCATGTCCAAATCGTACCTGACGCCGCACATGCCGGCCACCCCCGTGATACAGTTTCCTCTACACCCCTCAGGTTCCCTGCCATGGCAAAATACGAAGTCACAAAGTCCGTTGAAGGAGTCAAGGTCAGCAAGCGTAGCGGTATCCCGACGACGGAGCGGATCACGGTCTCCTTCGGCGCGATCATCGAAGATCCGCGCGAGGAGCGCGACTGCCTGCGCTTTTCGCATCTCGGGGAGCTTGTCGACGTCAAACTCGCCGAGATCCATGGCTACTACAAACCTATCGATGGTTCCGCGCCGGCCCCCGCCGCCGCGGCGACTGCATCCGCGCCCGCCCGGCCCGCCGATACACGCTTCATCAAATGGGAACCCATCCCCTCGAATGTGCCAACGCAGCGCGCCAAAGTGCCCGGTGGTTGGCTGGTGACAGTGGCCTCCGGCGTCGCCTTTGTGCCCGACGCCGGCCATGATTGGGACGGCTCCTCTCTTTAGCCCCGCCCGTTCCCTGATATCATCGCCCACATGGGCGAATTCCTTTCCCGCCGCCGGCTGCTGCAGCAATCTACGCTCGGCTTTGGCGGCATCGTGCTGGCCGATCTGCTGCGCGCCAACAACGACCTGAAGGCCCGCCCGGTCCATTTTCCCGCCAAGGCCAAGGCCGTTATCCAACTGGTTCAGAATGGCGGGCCGAGCCAGATGGACCTCTTCGACCCCAAGCCGCTGCTGAAGAAGCTGGCCGGCCAGCCCCTGCCGGGTGGCGTGGAAATCCACCAGCCCAACAACGTCAACACGCTGCTCCCAACGCCATTCGAATTCCGCAAACACGGCCAGTGCGGCATGGATATCTCCGAGATACTGCCGCACACGGCGAAGATTGCCGACGAACTCTGCTTCATCCGCAGTATGCACACCGAGCACAACAACCACTTGGAAGCGCTCAACATGCTGCTGACGTGCAAGATCTTCCCGGGCCGTCCGGTGATGGGCGCATGGATCAGCTACGCGCTCGGCACCGAGAACCAGAGCCTGCCCGCCTACGTGGTGCTGCGCGACCCCAAGGGCTATACCATCGGCGGCAAACAGCTGTGGGCCAACGGCTACCTGCCGGCGCTCTACTCCGGCGTTGAGTTCAGCATGAAGGGCGCGCCTGTCCATCACCTGAACCCCCCGGAAAATCAGCCTGCCGGCGCGCAGCAGTCGACCCTCGACCTGCTGGCCCGGCTCAACCAGCGCCACGCCGCCGCGCATCCGGGCGAACACGAACTGGAGGCGCGCATCCGCAACTTCGAACTCGCCGCGCGCATGCAACTTGCTGCCGGCGATGTGCTCGATATCTCCAAGGAGAGCGAGGCCACCCGCAAGTTGTACGGCATTGATGACCCGCACTCCGGCGCCTACGGCCTGCGCTGCCTGATGGCCCGGCGGCTTGTCGAACAGGGTGTCCGTTTCGTGCAGGTGACCACCAGCCCCGGCCAGCCCTGGGATCATCACAACAGCATCAGCAAGGACATGCGGAAGATCGCCAGCGAAGTGGATCAGGGCTCGGCGGCACTGGTGCAGGACCTGGCCGCCCGCGGGCTGCTGGATTCCACCATCGTCATGTGGGCCGGCGAGTTCGGCCGCCTTCCCACCACCCAGCATGGCGACGGGCGTGACCACAATCGCAATGCCTTTACCATCTGGTTCGCCGGCGGCGGGTTTAAGAAGGGCTTGATTTACGGGGAGACGGACGAGTTCGGCTACAAGGCCGTGGTCAACCGCGTCTCGGTTCCGGACATGATCGCCACCGTTCTGCGCCAACTCGGCCTCGATCACCAGAAGGTCCAATACCCGCACGGAGGGCGCGTGGAAACGCCCTCCGACGTCACCGTTACCGGCGCGAAGCCGGTCCTGGATCTGCTGGCATGAGACTCGCATTCCTTCTGATTGCGCTGCCCGTGCTGGCGGAGGTTCCCCGCTACGAGAAGGACGTCCTGCCCGTTCTGACGAAGTACTGCTTCACCTGCCACGGCCAGAGCTCGCCGAAGCTCGGCCTGGACCTCCGCACGGCCGCCGGTGCGCTGCGCGGCAGCCACAACGGGCCCGTCATCGTCCCCGGCAAGCTGGAGGAAAGCCTGCTGTGGCGGAAGGTCTCCGCGCGCCAGATGCCGCCGCCCGTCTACGGGCAGACGGTGCCGGATGCCGATATTGAACTCATCAAACGCTGGATTGAAGGCGGTGCCCCATCCGACGCGCCGCAGGCGTCCAACGAACCGCCGGCGATCCTCAAGCAGCGCTGCGGGGGGTGTCACGGCGGGGCGAAACCGGCGGCGGGGTTGAGCGTCGCCTCCACCGAGGCGATTCTGCGCGGCAGCTCGGATGGGCCCGTCGTTGTCGAAGGCTTCTCTGATCGGAGTCTCCTCGTCCGCCGAATGGCCGCCGGCACCATGCCCCCCAAGGGCGCGGGCCAGCCGCTGACGTCCGCCGAAATTCAATCCGTGCGCGAGTGGATCGACCGCGGGGGATTCCAGACCGTCGTCTCCGTCAATTCGGCCGACCGGCCCTTCACCGGTCTCGAAGCCCCGCCGCTCACCCCCGAGCAGCGGCGATTCTGGGCCTTCAACCGGCCTGTGCCCGCGCCTCTGCCGAAGGTGAAGGCCAAGACGCGCGTTCGGACTCCCATTGACGCGCTCTTGCTCGGGAAACTGGAGGCAAAGGGCCTGTCGTTCTCACCCGACGCCCCGAAAGAGAAGCTCCTGCGCCGCGCGTATCTGGATCTCACCGGCCTGCCGCCGACTCCCGCCGAAACCGTCGAATTCCTTTCCGATCCATCCCCGCAGGCATACGAAAAGCTCATCGATAAACTCCTTGCCTCGCCGCGCTACGGCGAACGCTGGGGCCGGCAGTGGCTGGACGCCGCTGGCTATGTCGATACCACCGGCAAGGATTTCGACCCGCGCAAGACCGAGTACGCCGATGGCATGTGGCGTTACCGCGACTACGTCATCAACGCCTTCAACGCCGACAAGCCGTGGGACCGATTCCTCACCGAACAAATTGCCGGCGATGAACTGGTCGATTTCCGCGAAGCGCAGACCTACACCCCCGAGATCCTGGAACTCCTTTCCGCTACCGGCTATATGCGGACCATCCTCGACATCACGGAGGAGGACATCAGCAATCTGCCCGTGGAGCGTTACGAGGCGCTATTCAAACTGGTCGAGAAAGTGGGTAGTTCCGCGCTCGGGCTCACGGTGAACTGCGCCCGCTGCCACAGCCACAAGTTTGATCCCATTTCGCAGAAGGACTACTACCGGTTCCTCGCCCTCTTCACCACCTCCTACAACCCCACGGATTGGATCCAGCCGCAGAACCATCACCTCTACACCGTGCCGAAATGGGAGCAGGAGGAGATCGAATGTCAGAATCGGGCGATTGAGGCGGATCTGCGCGCAGAGATGCTGAAGACGATCCCGGAGGCAATCCGCGCCGACGTGCGGACGGCTTTTGATACCGCTGCCGACAAGCGCACCGAGGTCCAGAAGTATCTGTTCAACAAGTTCAACCCCGGTCTGCAGAAGGATCTGCTTGCACATCCCTCGTATCACAAGCTGGAAAAGATTCAGGCGCTCTGGGACAACGGCGAACCGCCGAAGATCCGCCTGCTCCAGCGCGGATCGGCCGACGCGCCGGGCCCGCGCGTGACGCCGGGATTCTTTGAGGTGCTGACACCCGAAGGCCGGCGGGACGCCCACCGCCCCGCCCGCGCGCAAGGGAAGACCTCTGGCATCCGGCTGGCCTTTGCCGAATGGCTGACGAGTCCGGAACATCCGCTGACGGCGCGTGTCATCGTCAATCGCATCTGGCAGGGCCATTTCGGCACCGGCATCGTTGCTACACCGGATAACTTCGGCGCTACCGGCGCGCCGCCAACGAATCAGGAACTGCTGGACCATCTCGCGCTCGACTTCATGCGCAACGGTTGGAGCGCCAAGCGACTTCATAAGCAGATCATGCTGTCGACGGCCTACCGCCAGTCCTCACTGCAGGCGAACGCCAAGGCGCAGACCGCGGACCCGGAGAACAAGCTCCTCTGGCGGATGAATCTGCAGCGGTTGGACGCCGAGACGCTGCGCGACTCCATCATCGCGGCAGCCGGCAAGCTGAACCCCGCGGCCGGGGGGCCGCCTGTGCAGTTGGAGATGCGGCCCGACGGGTTGCAGGTGGTCTCCAGCAAGGAACCGGAAGAGGCCCGCTGGCGCCGTAGCATCTACCTGACCCATCGCCGCACGTATCCGATGAGCTTCCTGGGTGTCTTCGACTATCCGATCATCGATACCAACTGCACGCGCCGCGTTCCATCGGCCACGCCATTGCAGTCGCTCACCATGTTGAACGACGAATTCATCTGGCAGGCGGCTGAGGCACTGGCAGCGCGGGCCGGCAACGACATCGAAACGGCGTATCTTCTGACGCTTTCCAGAAAGCCTGCGGCGGAGGAGAAAGCGCTCGCTGCGGCATTTCTGGAGAAGATGCCGTTCCGGGCGTTCGCGCAAGCGCTGCTGAGTTCGAACGAGTTCCTGTACGTGGATTGACGCTCAGGGCTTTGCTGCCGTCGCGGGAGGCGGCACGGGTTTGGGTTCCTCCACGACTGGGCGGCGCATGCGCGGCTGGCGGGGCACAGGCTTCGCTGTTGCGAGTTCAATGTAGAGCTGCTGCAGCCGGTCCTTTTCCGCCGGATCCAGCATCAACTGCCGGATGCGTCCCGCTGGTTCCGACAGCGCGAAGGCTTTCTCCTTTGACCGCACGGCATAGAGCACGGCGGCCAGTTCGCCCGTCGGCGAATCCTTTCCCCAGGCCTTCAAGGCGTCGGCCACCGGGTGCATCTCTGACCAGGAGAACTCCTTCTCCAGCGTCGAAATAGGGAAGGGGACGGACGTGCCCAACGATGGACTGACGGAGACGATCGGCGACGGCCACCCGGCGGTCTCCAACTCCTTGGCCGCCTGCGGGCTGGCGCAGACCAGATGCTTCACCTTGGCCTCGATCAGCGCCTTGGCTCCAGGCATGCGGAGCGTCTTCAGCAGGTTCGTGGGCGGGCCCGCCAGAACGACGGCCGCGTTCTGATCATGTTGCGCCGTAAGGGCGTTGCGGACCAGATTGTGCGCCTCGGCCGTGTCGTTCAGATGCTCGATGCCGTGGCCATAGAGGGGCGATCCATCGGCGTGTTTCCTGCCAAGCGGCGCCGTCAACAGCGGGGTGTCGCCGGGAATCTTTCCATCCGCCGCCAGGCCCACCGGAAGCGTCCGGACCAGCGATCCGAAAGCGCCCGAGACCGCGCCGGCATAGAACCGGCCCACCACTTCACAGTAAGCCGCCGATAGCAAGCTGGTCCGGGAACTGACCGTAGCGACGACCCGGCACTCACCCTTACCGTCTAATCCATAGAGGACGGCGAGGGCAAGCGCGGTCTCTACGCGGGAGCCCATGTCGGAGTCAAAGACAACGCCCAGACTGGGCCTGGTTTGCGCTCTGAGCTGCATTTTCGTTTCGTTTTCGCGGGGCGATTACGCCAGGTTCAGCCCGTCGATGCGGCCGGTGGCGTCGCCGAAGTGTTCGGCCGGGACACCCATGCGGTCCATCATCGTCAGGTAGAGATTTGAGATCGGGGTCTCCTTGCGATATGTGATCCGCCGGCCGCCCTTAATGTAGTTGCCGCCGCTGCCGACGATCATCACCGGCAGGTTGTCGTGCGTGTGGCGGTTGCCGTCGGAGAGGCCGGCGCCATAGACGATCATCGAGTTGCCGAGGATGGTGGAGTCCCCTTCCTGCATGCTCTTCAGCCGCTGCATCCACTTGGCGAACTGCGCCGTGTGGTACTCGTTGATACGCGTCACTTTGGCCAGCAGGTCCGGCTTGTTCATGTGGTGCGTGAGGGGATGGTGGCCGTCGGGAATGCCGATTTCGCGGTAGGGGCGAGAGGTGCCTTCGCGCGTCACCAGGAAGGTGACGACGCGGCTCATATCGGCTTGGAAGGCGACGGTGATCATGTCCGTCATGAGCTTG
>CAZWDD010000005.1:0-49975 GCA_964632345.1 uncultured Solibacteraceae bacterium
CGGCAACGAGATCAAGACCGCCAAGCTCGGCCTGGAGCGGATGGAGGCCGTCGCGGCAGCCATGGGGCATCCCGAACGCCGCTTCCGCGTTGTCCATGTGGCGGGCACGAACGGCAAGGGCTCCACTGCGGCCATGGTCGCCGCCGGCCTGCGCGCGGCCGGTCATTGCGTCGGGCTCTACACCTCTCCGCACCTCGTGGAGCCAACCGAGCGCATCGTCATCGATGGCCGCCAAGTAACGGAGGAGGAGTTCGCCGCGGCCTTCGCGGAGGTCCACCGGGTCGCCGAAGCCATGGTCGGCGCCGGAACGCTCGATGCGCATCCCACTTACTTTGAAACCGTCACCCTGATGGCGTTCCACTGCTTCGCGGCGCATCCAGTCGACTGGGCAGTAATCGAAGTCGGCCTCGGCGGTCGGCTCGACGCAACCAATATCCTGCAGCCGCAATTGTGCGTCATCACCCCGGTGGACTACGATCACGAAGCATGGCTTGGAAAGAGCCTGGATGCCATCGCCTGGGAGAAGGCGGGCATACTGAAGCCAGGCGTGCCGGCCGTGCTCGCGCCGCAGCATCAACTGGCCGGGGAGGTCATCCGTCGCCGGGCGGCCGAAGTCGGCACGCCGTTGCTCGATTCCGCGGCATGGCCCGTCACCGATCTCACCATCGATGCCGCCGGCAGCCGCTTCGTCACTGCCGGCCTGCCCGTCGATTGCCCTCTCGCCGGCGAGCACCAGGTCGAAAACGCCCGCACCGCCGCCGCTGCCCTGCGGTCCCTGCAACTGACCCCGCAGCAGATCCACGACGGCATCGCCGCCACCCGCTGGCCCGGCCGCCTGGAGCGCGTGGCGCAACATCCGGACATCATTCTCGACGGCGCCCACAATCCCTCCGGCGCGCGCGCTCTCGCCGCTTATATCCGCCGCTTCCATGCCGGCCGCCGCGTGGCCATGATTTTCGGAGCCATGCGGGACAAGTCCGTCGAAGAGATCGCCGGCGTTCTCTTTCCGCTCGCCGAAACACTGATCGTCACCGCCCCCGGCCAACCTCGCGCCCTCCGGCCGGAAGCCATTCTCGAGATGGAACCCCACGCCAGCGCCCGTACCGCCGCCGACATCGGCGCCGCCCTCGCACTCCCCCACGAGTGCGACGTTGTTTTTATCACCGGATCGCTCTACCTGGTGGGAGAAGCGCGGGCATTGTTCGTACAATAGAAGGTTCGCGTCTCTATGTCCTTTGCACTCCTGCGGACCCTCCTGTGGACGGATCCCCTCATCGTTCTGGCCACGGCGTTGATGGGTACGTTGAACCTCATCGTCGCGCTCTTCGACAATCACGGCGACCGGCAATTCGTCATGGCCCGCATCTGGTCCAAAATGCTCGTCCGCATCATGGGCATGCGGATGGAGGTCACCGGGCTGGAGAATCTCAAGCCCGGCCAGCACTACATCTTCGCCGGCAACCATCGCAGCTACTCCGACACCCCCGCGCTGCTTTCCACCCTGCCCGGCAACTTCCGTTTCATGGCCAAGGAAGGTCTCTTCAAGATTCCCCTGATGGGCCACCACCTGAAACTCGCCGGCCACATCCCCGTCTCCCTTGTCAACCCCCGCGAAGCCCTGCGCAGCCTCCACCGCGCCGCTGAAATGATCAAGGCGCGCGCCGTCTCCGTGCTGATCTTCCCCGAAGGCGGTCGCACCGATGGCGCCCTGGAGCCCTTCAAGGAAGGGGCGGCCATCATCGGCATCAAAAGCGGTGTCCCTATCGTTCCGTTCGGCCTGGTCGGCACCCGCGAAGTGCTGCCCATGCACGGCGTCACCATCCGCGGCGGAGTGGTAAAGGTGCATATCGGCAAGCCGATCCCCACCGAAGGCCTCATCTTCAAGGACAAAACCGCGTTGACTCAACGCATCCGAAACGATGTGGCCGCGTTGCTGGGCGTTGAGCCGTAAGCCTATACTCAAAGGCAATGCGACGCCTGTTCTGCCTGCTCTCCGTGGTTCCCGTGCTCTTCGCCCAGCAGTGGCCGCGGCCCTCCCGCGATGCCGTGATGACAATTGAGGACTACGATCCCAAGTCGTCGCTCGTTGTGCCGGAGCACCCGAAAACCCGCGCGAAGTTCCCCATCATCGACTTCCATAACCACCAGCGCGGCGAAATGCCCGAAGCCCAGATGGACAAGCTCGTCAAGGACATGGACGGCATCAACCTCCAGATCATGGTGAACCTCTCCGGCGGGTACGGCGACCGGCTGAAACGCAACGTCACCGCCATGAAGGCGAAGTATAAGGACCGCTTCGCCGTCTTTGCCAACCTCTCGTTCGAGGAGATCGACGCGCCCGACTATGCCGACCGCGCCGCCAAACAGCTGGAAGAAGACTTCAAGAACGGCGCGCAGGGCCTGAAATTCTTCAAGAACTTCGGCATGGACCTGAGCGACAAGAGCGGCGTCCGCGTCAAGATCGACGACCCTCGTTTCGACAAGGCCTTTGAAATGTGCGCGAAGTACAAGATGCCCGTCATGATTCATACGGCCGAGCCCAAGCCGTTCTTCCAGCCCTGGGACAAGAACAACGAACGCTGGCTCGAATTGAAGCAGTTCCCCAGCCGCTACCGCCCGGCCGACAAGTACCCGACGTGGGAAACGCTGATGGGCGAACTCTACCGTCGCATTGAACGCCACCCGAAGGTGACGTTCGTGAACGCCCACCTTGGCTGGCTCGGCGCGGACCTCGGCAAACTGGGCGTCCTGATGGACAAAATGCCGAACATGATGACCGAAATCGGCGCCGTGCTCTACGATCTCGGCCGGCAGCCCCGCTTCGCCCGCAAATGGTTCATCAAGTATCAGGACCGGGTGTTGTTCGGCAAGGACACCTGGGCGCCCGAAGAGTATCACTACTATTTCCGCGTTCTGGAAACAGACGACGAGTACTTCGACTACTACCGCAAACGCCACGCCTTTTGGAAAATGTACGGGCTGGACCTGCCCGACGATGTCCTGAAGAAGCTCTACTACAAGAACGCGCTGCGGATCATTCCGGGTCTCGACGCGTCCAAGTTTCCCAAGTAATCCGTCCTATTCCGGATTCTGATACGGCGCAGTGATCGCACCGAGCGTCACCAGCCCGGCTCGGCGCGCGTAGCGCAGCAGCCGCTGGAAGACCTGCGCCGTCACGAAGGCGTCCCCTCCGGCCGTGTGGCGGTCATGCGGCGGAATACCGAACATCTCACAGAGCGCATCCAGCGAAAAGCCCTGCGCCATCGCCATTCCGCCGAACCCGCCGGCGTCATGAATCCGTAGCGCGAGGTCCATCGTATCCAGCGAGCGGTTGCGCAGCGCCACACCGAAGTGGCGCAGACAGGCCGTGTTCAGCGCTTCCATATCGTGTCCGATGTGGTGCCCCGCAATGACGCCGTCGCGCAGATACGCCAGGAATAGCAGGAGCGCTTCGGGTTCATCGATCGCATCGCGTGTTTCATCCCGCGTGATGCCATGCACCGTAACCGATGAGCGGTTGTAGTCCAGCCGGCACATCACCTCGAACGTATCATCCAGCAGGATATCGCCCTCCCGCACCGCAATCGCCCCGATCGTGATGATGCGGTCCCGTCGCGGGTCAAGGCCCGTTGTCTCGGTGTCGAGGACAACGAACCGGACGGACTCCGCCGGCGCGTCGTCCGCCCAACTCGCCTCGAACGCCGCCAGATAGGAGGCGACGCTCAAGCGGAAACCACATACATTCGCATCGTTGTCTCCAGCAGTCGCAGCACGGATTGGAAGGCCGTCTTCAGCAGGCGCTGGTCGAGCCGGGCGAGTCGTGCGGGATCCAGGCGGTTCGAACCGGCCAGCGCCTGATGATACAGCGCAATCCGGTACGCCTCCGCCGCATCCCGAAACACATCCGGAGACCCGCACATTCCGCCGGCCGCGGCCAACCGCTCCAACGTATTGACAGCGGGCAACCCGGCCGCCAACGCAAACACACGCGCAGCGTCGGAAATCGGCCACAATGCCGTCCGCGCCAGATCGAGCTCTTCATGCGCGGAGCCATCCAGTGCAAGCACAAGCCCGCTGAAAAAGGTGAGCGGCGGCAGATGCCCCAGCGTGTCGCTGGCCAGCAGCGGCACCAGCAGGTCCGCCCCTGTTAGCTGGTCACGCAGCCATCCGCTCGCCTCCTGAATCAGATTCGCGTCCCCGCCGAGTGCCCGCATATCGAAAAACTCCCGCCGGGAGAAGATGTCATGCCCGGCCGGATTGCGGATCGTGGCCTGGAAAAAGTTCTGCCACTCCGACAGCGGTAGACACGGATGCGAACCCTCCGGCCACTCCGCTTCCGGCCCGCTCAGCCCGATCCGGTGCAGCCAGTCCGCCACCCGCCCCGCAACCACCGCGCCATAAATGCTCGCCGGCCCCGAATCGGACAGCGGCCCGTCGTCAAACACCACCCCCACCTTCGGCGGCACAAGCCGCAGCAGTTCACCCCGCGCCAGCGCACCGTAGGCAAACCACGCAAAGCGGGTTTCCGGCCGTGGGATACCCGCCTCGGCCGCATCCTGTTCCGCCATGCGGATCGCAGCACTGGTCGCGGCCGCCACAAACTCCGTCGCCATCAACGAACAATCGTCCACGTCGCTCGACCGGGCAAGCCCTTCCAGCACAAGCCGCCCCGCCAGCTTCAGCAGCGGTTCAAGCTCCTCGGCGGAGTCCGCCGCCCGGATCTCGCTCAGCAGCCGGAACGGGTCCGCGTTGCAGAAAAGCGCCAGGTCCGCGGCTGTCAGCGTCGCGCCGCCCACATCGGCCGCCGGCGCGCCATGGCGTAGCAGCGACAGAACGGCCTGCCGTGTGGTGAACTCCGCGGGCAATACGGGAAGCGCCATTTCCGCAAACGCCGGCCGCCTGGCCAGGAACTCCGCTGGCGGACGTGCCGCATCCAACCACGACTGCCGTCCGGACCCGGCCGCGGAAACAGAGAAGTGGGCGGCCAGAAATCGCTCCACCTCCGGATGCAGCGTCAACAGTTCTTCAAATGCCGTCGCCTCGATGGCATAGAGAATCACGTCGGACGCCGTGCACGCCGTGCTTCGGTACGACCCGTCCCCGGCAAACCGGTCGAGCCCCACAACGTCGCCAGGCCCCAATACATCCACCAGCCGCCGCTCGTCCGGCAGCTCTTGAATCAACTCCACCCGCCCCTGCTGGATCACCCAGACATACGGCCCCTTCGCCTGCCCCAACCGGTGGACATACTCCTCCGATTCGTGAAACTTCACGCGGCCCCTCCCTGCCAACGCCAGCAGTTCCGCTTCCGGAACGGAGTCGAATGGGGCGTGACGCTTGAGAAAGTCCGCAACGCGGTAGCGAATAACCGAGGTATTCATGCCGATACAGGGCACCGGCTGACGTGGCGGTGAGCTTTAGAATACTACGCGCGCGGCCTCAACTATTGGGGTCCGTAATGTGCCGGACGCTTTCCGCAATCGCCTCGGGCTCAAACACCCGCTTCCAGTCCGGTTGGAAGATCACCGGCCTGGCCCTTTCAATCGCCTTCAACGCGCCATCGGAAAAACAGGCGCCCTCCTTCTCTTCAAACGCGATTGCCAGTTCCACCCGCATATGGCCGAGGATGAAATCCCTCGCCGCGGCGGCCGGAACTCCCCGGCGGACCGCCTCATCGGTCGCCTCGCGCAGCATCATCAAGCACGTGCCCAGAATCGTCTCCGACAGCACCGGCTCCAGTATCGCCATCTGCTCCACCGTGCATCGGTGCGAGTTCATTACCGGCTTGTAGATGGTGCGCGCGATCTCCTCGCCAAGGGCATAATGCTCTTCCGGCCCCTGCGCCAGACAGCAGACGATATGCTGCCGCGCGTGTTCGCCGCCGAAAAAGTCCCGGTGCGCCAGCGGATCGGTCTCATAGCTCAGCACCGGCGGATGGCACGGATGCGTGATGAAGTACGTTAGGTCCGGCCGGTTGGGCAACTGGCCCGCATGCGCAACGGCCACGTCGAGCATGATCACCATCGTCCCGCCCGCAATCTTGCCCTCAATCTGTGCCAGCACCGATCCGATGCGGTTGTCCGGCAGGGCCAGCAGCAGCGCATCGGCCCCATCAAGAGCCGCCTCCAGCGGCACCGGCTCCACCCCCTGCGCGCGCAGCGCCTGCTGTCCGCGCTCGCTGATCTCCACGTGCCGCACATCGAACCGGCTTCCGAGCAGGTTCGCCGTAAGGCGCAGCCCCATCTTTCCGCCGGCGCCCAGCAACGCAATCTTCGACATGATTCAATGATCTCCTTTGACTTGGGTGAAGAACTCTCTGGCGCCGCATTGGCCGCCCTTGAAAACGATTTCCAATCCGTGACGGCGCGGGTTGGCGGACCACGCGCGGCACAGCGGCGCCCCCGGAGCAACCGGGCACACGAAGGTCAGCGCGTCGATATCCAGCAGCGAGCCGGCAATGCTCGACGTGTCGCCGCCGGCCACCACCACGCGGCGGATATCCACGCGGTCCAGCAGTCCCGCCAGCAGCAACCCGGACCGCGTTGCAAGCTCGTGCCGGTCAATATCGGCCCTCTGGGTCTCCGGGCCCGCCGCCGAGTAAAGCACCACGCTCGCGCCGCGCCGCAATGCGGCCTCCGCCTCGGCCGCCGCTTCGGGCCGCGCCAACATGTCAATGGCAACGAAGCCGTTGGCCGCCGCATGGTGGATCTGTTCCGCCGTGCCGGGCGAACAACTGCCGCTCAACACAAGCAACTGCTCCACCGGCGCAATCGACGGCTGCACCGGCTTCGTCCGCTGCCAGTGCGCCGCCAGCGCATACTGCACGCCGGACGACCCCACCACAAAACGCGCCTTGTTCCACAGCATCGCCCCCACCGGCGCCAGCGAGGCATCGTTGATCACGTCGATCAACACAAATGGCGACTGCGGCGCGGGCGGATCATCAAGTTGCAGGCAGTGAATCAGCGAGACCGGAACGGACGTCTGGGCCGCCAGATGGAGACGCAGGTCGGACTCCCGCATCGGCGTCACCGGATGCCGGCTCATCGTCGGATGCCGGTCAATGCGGTAGACCACATCGCCCACCCCGGCGAACAGATGTCCGAAGGCCGTGTATCGCCGCAGTGGCGGCGCGCCAACCACGATCGGCACCCACTCGGCGCCCAGCGTCCGCCGCCCGATCTCCATTGCACGCCCGATGCTTCCCGTCTGCGGCGAACTGTCAAAGGTGGAGCACACCTTGTAGTGGACGATCCGCGCCTCCAGCGAAGCCAGCCACTCGAACACCGCCGGCAGATTCTCGTCCATCCACTCCGGACTGCGGCTCCGGCTGGACCCGGCCAGCCCGAAGGCCTGGTAGTTCTCAAACGGCGCCAGCGAGGCCGGCTGCTTCAGAAACAACACCGTCTCCACGCCCTGCAGCGACAACGCCTCCAGCACATCGGTCGATCCGGTGAAGTCATCACCGTACCAGGCGAGCAACCGGCTCATCGGCCAAACATCTCCACCGCCTCCCGCAGCTCCTTGTGTTCCCGCGCGGCCTCCTCCAGCGTGCGCCCCTGCAGCGCCGCCTCCCACGCCTGCCGGATGCTCCGCACGCCCGCCGCGATCCCGCCCGGGTGCGCCATAATGCCGCCGCCGCAGGCATAGATCAGATCCGCCGAGCCAATCGCCTGATACGTATCGATCGCCTGCCCCGCCCATTGCCCGGACGAAAACACCGGCATCACCTCGCAGCCCCGCCCGGCTCCCGCAAACATCGGAGTCAGGCACGCCCGCGCGGAGGCAACCACGGAGCCATCCGGCTCGCAGAACTTATTCCGCAGCCCGTTCACGTGGATCTGGTCCACGCCAGCCAGCCGCCAGAACTTCTGAAACGCCACAAAGCTCATTCCCAGCGCCGGGGACCTCCCCAACATTCCCCATCCGTTCCGGTGAGCGTGAATCGGCAGTTGACTGTGGCGCCGCAACGCCGTCATCCCCGGCAGCCCAACGCTGTTCACACTCGCCATCACACACGTCCCGCCGTGCTGCAGAACAAGGTCGTGATGCTGCCGCATCTCGTCGATCTCGCCTGTCACGTTGAAGGCGTACATCACCCGCTTACCCGTCTTCTCGGCGTGCTCGTTCAGCACGCGCATCACGGCCGCCACCCGCTCGGCGAAGGGGCAGTGCGGCCCGTTGGCCTGCAGTTCATCGTCCTTGATGAAATCGATCCCGCCTTCCGCCAGCTCGGCCACCATCCCCGCCGTTGCCTCCGGCGACAGCCCAACGCTCGGCTTGATGATGGTGCCGATCAACGGCAGCACCGGCACACCCGCCAGCGCCCGCGTCCCCGCAACGGAAAACTGCGGACCAGGATAGCGTTCGCGAAACGCATCGGGCAGCGCGATGTCCAGCAGCTTCAACCCGGAAAACTGCTGCAGTTCGAAGAGATTCCCGGCTACCGTCGCCAGCAGGTTCGGCAGCGATGGGCCCATGTTCTCAATCGGCCAGGACAGCTCCACCTCGGCGCGATGATACACCCCGGCGCCCTTCGGAACACGCGCGCCGGGCAGCGATGGCTCGTCCGCGGACGGCAGTGCCTCAATGGATTCCACCCGCGCGGCAAACCGCGTCCGCAGCTCATCCGTCTCGCCCGGAACCGGCACAAACGTGCCGGAGGACTGTTCACCCGCCATGGCGGCGGCGGCTTTTTCAGGCGGAAACGCGGTTTCCATCCAGTAACGGGCATGAATACGTTCAGGCATTGGGGAATAGTGGCTTCGTTGCGTCGATTCGGGAAAACAGTCCCGCCGCCAGCAGCAGCATTCCGGCAATCAACACCAGCGGCGCGTCGTAACTGTTGAAGTATTTCACCACGAATCCAAACACCAGCGTGCAGACGAAACCGCCCAACTGTCCCGCCGTGTTCATCGCGCCCGTTACCGCCCCCGCATGTCCGCCGCCGATATCCAGGCAGATCGCCCATGCCGATGGCAGCATCAGGTCCATCACCGCAAAGGAAACCGTCAGCAGAGCCACGGTCGCGTAGCGGTCCGTGGCAGCCCCCGCGGCCAGCAGCGCCGCGGCAGATAGCGTCAACGCCGTCACGCCCACGCGCCGGCGTCCGCTCCGCAGCCCCCACCTCCGGCAGGCCGCATCGCTCACGTATCCACCTGCGATATTCGACGCCGTCCCCAACAGAAACGGCAGCGCCGCCGCCACTGCCATCTCCGCCTCCGTGAAGCCACGACCCTTCACCAGGAACGTCGGCAACCATGAAAAGAAGAACCACGAGCCCCACGCGTACGTGCCATACATCCCGAGCAGGATCCAGAATTGCGGCTGCCGGAACATGGCCCCCACGGGCGCCCGGTGCGAGGCGGGCGTGTACGGCGCACCCTCGTCCCGGTAGAGCGCCCACCACACCGCGCACCACACCACGCCCACCAAACCGAAGATCCAGAAACTCGTCCGCCAACCAAACTCCCGCTGCAGCGGCACCACCAGCAGCGGCGCCAGCGCCCCGCCGAAACGGCTCGCGCCCCAGATGTAGCCGTGGGCCCGCGCCCGCTCATGCACCGGAAACCAGCGGCGCACCACGCCGGACATGTTTGGGTACGCCCCCGCCTCGCCGGCGCCGAACAGAAACCGCGTCGCCACCAGCGGCCCGAAACTCGAGACCGATCCCGTCAGCGCCGTGAATCCGGACCACCACAACACAATCCGCGTCAGCACGCCGCGCTGCCCGGACCGGTCCCCCATCATCCCCGTGGGAATCTCGAACAACCCGTAGGAAAGCACAAACGCGCTCAGCACGATGCCCCACTGCTCCGGCGGGATATTCAGTTCCGCCTGCATCCGCGGCCCGGCAACGGAAATGCACAGCCGGTCCAGAAACGTGATGACGGACAGGAAGACGAGGAGCGTCAGGATGACGTGGCGGTTCATTGCAGGCCGTCGATCACCTGGCGCGCATGCTGCATCGCAAGCGCCGGGCTGGAAAGGATCGGAACCGCCGGGGCGTCGGTCCCAAGCGCGTCCACCACGCGAGCCATTGAGGCCTGTGCCAGCACGATCACATCGTTCCCGCCGGCCAGCGCCTGCAGGCCCGCGGTAACGGCGCAGTCATGCGTCGCCACGTCCCCGGCGATCACCGCCTCAAACGCGCCCTCGCACAGGTGCGACGTGATCTCCGCATCGCTGCCCAGTTGCCCCGCCGTCTCGCGAATCAGCGTCACCGTCGGGTCCAGCGTCGTTCGCAGCGTCGCCAGCACGCCAATCCGCCGGCCCGCCTTCACCGCCTCCGCCGCCAGTTGCTCATCAATGCGGAGTACGGGAAAGTCGAACAACTGCCGCGCCACCGGAATCGCCGCCCCGATCGAGGAACATGTCACCATCACCGCCCCGGCGCCCGCCAGCCGCGCCGATTCAATCTGATTGACGATGCGCCGGATCGTCGTCTTCTCCAGCGCCCCCGCCTGGATCGTGTTCGCGATCAGGCTCTCGTCCACCATATGGAAAACGCGCACCCCGGGCAGGTAGCGCGCGGCCAGCGCCGTGAACATGGGAACAAGCACCGGACTGGTGTGAATAAGCGCAAGGGTTTGCGACAACGCGATTCCTCCGAGGCTACTGTTGTATCGTGCCCGGGGGGACCCGCGCTACCACTGGTAGCGAAGCGCCAGAATGGCGTGCGAGTTCCGGCGGTACTGCCCGATGAAGTCGTCGCTCATCCCGCGAATCAGCGTGAAGCTCGCGCGCGCCTGCCAGTGCCTGGAAAGCGTCTGCGTATACTCCCCCTTCAGCCACGCTCCGTCGCCATTCTGGCGGATCGCCGCCTCCGCCGACACGCTTTTCTGACTGTCGATCGTGTACGCCATACGCCCCAGAAACGCTTTCGCCAGCCCCCGGTCGGGCGCAAAATCCTGACGCGTCTTCCGGCTCGTCACCTGCTCCCCCGAGTACCCCCCCACGAACGTCCACTCGCCCACCGTGCGCTCCACTTGCGCCACATACAGCACAAAGTTGTCCGCAATCGGGCTGCTCGACGTGAAGTACCCACCCTCCGCCTTCACCGTGAACCAAGGCAAAGGCACCGCGCCCGCGCCCCCGTACATCCGCATCTGCGCAAACCGGTTGAAGAGTTCAATCCGCGCGCCCGCCACCCGTCCATCCACCTGCGGCAGGTGGTTGTGCCCCTCATAAAACGCCAGTGCCATTTCATACCCGCGGCCGACATAGTTCCACCGCGCCCCAGCCTGCACACCCCCGGGCAACTGCGGCGCCCCCTGTGACAGCGACAACGGCAACGGCAGCGGCTGATTCTCAGGCAGCACCACCCAGCGCTGATTCAACAGCGGCGTCCGGCTCGGCGTAAATCGGGGCTGCAGCACCAGGTCCAGCGTGTGCGCCCCTTTCTCAATCGTCACCCGCGCCGCCAGCACCCCCAGAAATTCGTTGTCGATCACGTTCAAAAAGTCGCGCGGCGCAAACCGGTCGAGCGGGTTCAGAATGTCCGCCTTCCCCCAACGGATGAACTGTTTCCCCAACTCCACCGTCACCGGCCCCTTGAACGCCGTCGCCGAAAATCGGCGCAACGAAATCGTCGGCCGCAAAAATCCGCGGTCCTGCCAGTCCAGCCGCGCGCTCCGCTCCGCCTGCCGGTGCGTGTCCGTACGCCCGTCAATCGCCCCGTTCACCTTCAACCACGGCGTCAACTTCGCTGACGCCTCATAGCGCAACAGCGCGTCCGCAATCACGCGGCCACTGTCCCCCGGCGCCGTCTGCGGGAATAGCGTCGTGCGCAGGTCAATCATCCCGCGCTGCTGGAAGCTCTGCGCCCCCAGCCCCACCGCCATCCACGCCAGCAGCAGTGCTCTCATTCGCCGCGCCGCAACGCCTGCAACGTGAACAGCTCATCCTTCAGCGGGACGTTATACTGCAGCTTCTCCGACTTCAGAACCGTCCGCCCCTTCCGCCGGATGTCCAGCATCTCCATCTCTAGCGCGGACCAAACGCCGTTCACTTTTTCAATCCGACGGTAATGCAGCTTCCGCACCAACTGCTCCTTCGCAAACATCTCGTACTGCGCCGGAAAGTAGATGTCCTTCCGGATCCACATCACCACCCGGTTGTACTGCGACGCCTTCCCCTTCCTTGGCGTCGACTCAATCTTCCAGCAAGGCTGCCCTTCGACGGTCTCCTCTCCCAACAGCTTGAAGTCGCTCTGGTTCACGTCCCGCTCCTCCAAGTCTTCATAGCTAAAGTCCGTTCCGAAGAACCGCGTCGATCGGTCCTGCAACGCAACCCGCCGGTCCCGCTGCAACTCCGGCAGCCACATCCATTGGTCGCTGGCGCGGTCCGTGTGGTTCACAATCAGCAGCGCCACGCCCTTCACCTCCGGCGGGTTCACGAACCGCAGCAGCGCCTTGCTCTCACCGTAATTTCCGGAGCGGAAGAACTGCCACCGCTTCTCGCTGTTCTTCCCGTTCGGGTTGAATACCTGCAGCACGCCTTCGTACTGCTGCGAGTTGGACCGGTGCCGCTTCTGCGACTCCTCGACGATCTGCCGAGCGTCCTGCGCCGCCGCGGCGCACGCCAGGAAAACTAACGCCCACTTACTCATATTCCAATGCCTCCACAAGGCCTCCCCGCACCGCCTGCTCGGCCGGGCCAAGCGCTGCCACCAGCGCCGCGCCCACAATCACCGGCAGCAGCCCGGCCGCCATCCGCCACGGGTAGGTATAGTCCAACCGCAGCCCGGCAATGTCCCGCGCCGACATCTCCAGGCTGTAATATAGCGCCACCGCGCCGAACCCGAGTCCGATCACCAGCCCGATCACCCCGATCGCCACCGCCTCCAGCCAGATCGTCCCCCGAACCTGCGCCCGCAGCGCCCCCACCGCCTGCAGCACCCCCAACTCCCGCCGCCGGTCCGTGATGGAAACCGTCAGCGTATTGATGATCCCAAGTATCGCCACCAGCACCGCCACCGCCAGTTGAATGTAGGTGAGCCCGAACCACTGGTCCGTGATCTTGATGATATAGGCGCGCAGATCCTGATTCGTGAAAATGAACAGCCGCGTCCGGCCCGCCAGCTCCTTCTCCAGCCGCGCCCGCATCCCCGCCACCGTCTCCCCCGGCTCCAGGTAGAGCCGCACCACGTTGATCGTGTCGTCCTTCCAATACTGCGTGAAGATTCGCCGGTCGATCAGCACGCTCCCCTTCTGGTCGCTGTAGTCCCGCACAATCCCCACCACCGGCAGCGCCAGCGGACCGTTCGGCGTGTTCAACTCCAGCATCTGTTTATAACGGACTTTGTAGAGCTCTGCGAAGTTGTCGCTGATGATGAACCCCTTGCCCTCGGCCGCCACGCGGTACATCGTCTCGCTGTCGCCCTCAATCGCCGGCAGGTAAGACTCCCGCCGCAGGCTCGCAATATCGATGGCCACAAACATCACCGGGTTGCCCTGGTACAGTATCCGCGCATTGCGGACCAACTGCAGGTGGCGGATACCGGGAATCTTTCGCACCTCATCGGCGAAGCTCGCCGGAAACCGGAAGCTCCGGTCGGTAATGTTCTGCGTCGGGGTCAGGAACATATCCGGATTCAGCGCAATCCGCATCCACTCTTCAATCGAGTTGTAGCTGGCCCTCGCCATCCCTCCCAGCGAAATCACCAGCGCAATCGAAAGCGCCAGCGCCGACACGGCTCCCGACGTCCGCCGCGGCGCCTGAATCAGACTGTCAGCCGCCAGCGTTCCCTCCACCGGACGCAACAGCCGCAGCACCGGCCGGACCGCCTTGCTCAGCCACAGAGCCATCGTCGGCACCAGCAGCAGGCCCGCCACCACCGTCAGAAAGTATCCCGTGTAGAAGATCACCCGGTTCTGCGCCAGGAAGAGGCAGAAAAACACAACAACAAACAGCCCCGCCGCCGTCAGCCGCCGGATCCGGTTCTCTCCCTCCGACAGCAGTTGATATCGGCCCTTCTGCAGCGCCTGCACCGGGTCCAGCCCGGCCGCCGCGCGCGCCGGCAGCCACGCCGCCACCAGGCTCGTTACCACGCCCATTGCCAGCGCCCCGGCCAGCAATCGCGGATCGGACGAAACTTCGTCGGCCCGCTGCGCCACACCATACACCTCGCCCAGAAAATTGCCGAGCGATGCCGAAATTCCACGCGCGATCGCCAGCCCGCCCAGCAACCCCGCCACCGCCCCCAACAAGCCCAGCACCGCGCTCTCCAGCAGAAACAGCCCCTGTATCTGCCCCCGCGTCGCGCCCAGCGCCCGCAGAATCCCGATCTCGCTCCGCCGCTGCGTCACCGCGATCGCAAACGAATTGTAGATGATGAACATCCCGATGAACAGCGCGAACAGGCTCGTAATGTTCGCCAGCATCCCGTAAACACTCGACAGCGACTCAAACTGCTTGCCGCGCGCGGAGGGCGTCTCCACTTCAAAGCCGGGGCCGAGCGCAGCGCTCAATTGGCGCTGCAACCCGGGGACGGCCACCCCCTCCGCCGCGGCGAGATCAATCCGGTCAAACTTCCGCCCGCGCCCGAACACCTTCTGCGCCGCGTAGATGTCCATGATCGCCAGGTTCCCGCCGAACGCGCTCGTCAGCCCGCTCGACTTCATGATCCCGCGCACCGTGAACGTCCGCGGCCCGTCCATTGCGTCCAGCGTGATCTTCGAGTTGATGGCCAGGTTATTGGCCGACGCAAACTCCCGCGTCACCATCAGCGAATCCGGTTGCGCGATGAACACCAGCGGATCCTCGATTACCGTCTCGTCGCCGTCCTCCAGGTCGTACTCGCGCAGGCTCCGGTCGCCTGTCATGTCCACCGCCAGCACCAGGATGTTGCTCTGCGACTTCAGATTCAGGTTCACCACCGCTTCGATCACCGGAACCGCAACGCCCACTCCCTCGGTGGCCTGCACCCGTTCCAGCACCTCTTCATCGAAACCCGATTCTCCCGCCGTTATCTGCAACTGCGTGGCGCCCGCAATCCGGTCCACCGTCTTGTTGAACGCACTCAACACGGACTGATTCGCCGTGTGCATCCCCACAAACACGGCCACGCCCAGCACAATGCCCGCCATCGTGAGCAACGTCCGCAGCAGGTGCTTGCGCACGTACTGCCAGCTGATCAGCTTCAGCAGCCTCATCCGCGCTCATCCCGTTCAATGTGGCCGTCCTTCAACGCAATGCGCCGCGGACAACTCTCGGCCACGCCGCGGTCGTGCGTCACAATCAGCACCGTCGCGTTCAGCTTTTCGTGAAGATCCCGTATCAGGCCCAGGATCTCCACGCCCGTGTGCGAATCCAGATTCCCCGTCGGCTCATCGGCCAGCAGGATCGGCGGATAAACAGACAACGCTCGCGCAATCGCCACCCGCTGCCGCTCCCCACCCGAAAGCTCCTCCGGCAGATGCTCCATCCGCTTGTCCAGCTTCACCAGCGTCAGCAGCTCCCGCGCCCGGTCTTTGATCTTGCCCGCCGGCCAGCCCCGCAGATGCAGCGGCAGCGACACGTTTTCCAGGCAGCTCAGCGTCGGCAGCAGGTTGAAGAACTGAAAAATGAAGCCGATCTTGTCCCGCCGGATCCGCGTCAACTCATCGTCGCTCACCCCGCGCAGCAGCGTCCCGTCAATTGAGATATCCCCTTCGCTCGGACGGTCCAGCCCCCCGATCAGGTTGAGCAGTGTCGACTTGCCGGAACCGGATGGCCCCACCAGCGACACCATTTCACCCTTGGCTATCTGCAGGTCCACACTATCGAGTGCAACCACTTGACGTTTTCCGTCGAATCGCTTGGAAACGCGGCTGAGAGAGATCATGGAAGACAACGGAGTTTACCCCTTGTATGATGACACGCGGCTTTCCAGCGGCTCATAATTAGAAAGTGCCTGTTTTCAGCGGGAATCCCGCCTATTACATGGCCCAGTTACAGTTGGGCGGGATTGTCCTCGGGGTTCTGGCCGTGTCGCTGTTGCTGCGCCGCTGGATCCTCGGCAGGCTCGCCAGGGCCGCTCACGGCGACTCCGAATCCTTCTTCGCCGTCATCCGCGAAGACCTGAAAACGCCGACTCTTCTCTGGTGCCTGGCCCTTTCGGTGGAGGTACTCCTCGACCTGCTGGAGATGCCCGCCCGCGCCTCCCGCATCGGCCACCACGTCGTCCACGCCTTCCTCATCATCAGCGTGACCATGGTGGCCAGCAGCATCCTCATCCACCTCATGCAGAAGTACGGCGACAAGCTCGGCATTCCGTTCGCCGTCGCCGGGCTATCGAAATCCCTCACCCGCATCTTCGTCTTCAGCATCGGCATCCTCATCCTGCTCCGCTCGATGGGAATCTCCATCACGCCCGTCCTCACTGCCCTCGGCGTCGGCGGCCTCGCCGTAGCCCTCGCCCTGCAGGACACCCTCGCCAACATCTTCGCTGGCATTCACATTCTCATCGAACGCCCCATCCGCGTCGGCGACTTCATCCGCCTCAGCGCCGATGAGGAGGGCACCGTCGCCGACATCGGCTGGCGCACCACCCGCATCGAGACCCTCGCCAATACCACCGTCGTCGTCCCCAACAAGACCATCACCTCGGTCAACCTGCTCAACTACGCCATGCCCTCCGTCGAGGTCACCGTCTGGATCCCGGTCATGATCGGCCACGCCGCCGATGTCGCCAAAGTCGAGCAGATCGCCATCGCCGCCGCACTCTCCGTCGAAGACGTCCTGCGCGATCCGGCTCCCGCTCTCATCCCCGACCCAGGCATGCAGCCTACCCACCTGCAGTTCCGCCTCGTCATGCGCATTCCCGCGCAGACACGCTCCGGCGGCATCCGCATGCGCGTCCTCAAGACCATGCTCGACGGCTTCCGCAAGGAAAACATCCCCTTGCCCGAACTTCCCGCCCGTTACTGAACCGGACCCGTCCCCTGCGCCTGCTGCGGTTCGATATGAATCTCCCCAAACGCCGACTCATACTGCGCGATGTTCTGCTGCAGCACGTTCGACAACGCTTTCGCCTGCTGCGGACTCAGATACACACCCTGAAAATTGTTGATGTTCACCACGTCCGGCGCCGCCTGCGCCACCACGCCGAACATCAGGAAAAAGTCCCAGAGGTTCGCCCGGACTTGCACGCTGTTGGCGTAGCCTTCACGGTAGTCCGGGCCGTTGAGCAATTGAATTCTCGGTGCGGGATTCGGATTCATAATGAAAAAGGAGCGCTTTGTGCGCTCCCATCACTTTCTTTCGAAATGTCTACGGCGTCGAGATGTAGATGGCGGGGACGACGGGGCTCGAACCCGCGACCTCCGGCGTGACAGGCCGGCGCTCTAACCAACTGAGCTACGTCCCCGTCTCAAAACGTCCGTTCCTTCAGAATACCACAGCTTTCTCATGAAACAACATCACCCCCGGAAGAATCGCACTACAAGGATGCGTTTCTATACTGCCGCCCTCATACTCGCGCTGACCGGATGCGCCGACTCCCCGAAGTCCGCCCCGAAAGCCGCCGAATCCCCACGGCTGCCGCGGATCCTCCACTTCTACGGCAACCAGGCCATCGTCCCCAAAGGCGGCAGCCTCACGCTCTGCTACGGCACCGAAAACGTCGACACCGTCATCCTCACCCCCTACGACGACGGGGAACTCCGCCCCTCCCTCAACCGCTGCGTTGCCCACTCCCCCAAGTCTGATACCACCTATACCCTCACCGCCAAAGGCCCCGGCGGCGAGACCACCGCCTCCTTCTCCGTCCGTGTCGGTGCCGCCGCCCCCAAGGAAAAGGTCCTCATTCAGAACTTCCAGTCCGTCGGCGCCACCCCCATCGCCCCCGGCGCCCCCATAAAGCTCTGCTTCTCTACCGACGGCGCCTCCTCCGTCTCCGTCTCACCTTCGGCCGGCGGCGCCATCGAACCCGGCGCCAATCAGTGCTTCACGGTCTCTCCCGCCAAGACCACCACCTATATCCTCACCGCCAGGTCCGCCGACGGCGGTGTCGACCGCATGCAGGTCACCGTGCCTGTACAGTAGCGGCCGAATTCGATATAACGGTCACACCATGCCTGAATCGCGTAGGAAGTTCCTCCAGGGCGGCGCCAGTGTGATGTCGGCCGCCGCGCTTGCCAATCAAGTGCTGGCCCAAACCTCCAGCGCCTCCGCCACCGGCCTGCCCACCCGCATCCTCGGCCGCACCGGCCAGCGCGTCTCCATCCTCTGCCTCGGCGGCTGGCACATCGGCTCCGTCAAGGACGACAACGAAGCCATCCGCATCATGCACGCCGCCATCGACGAAGGCCTCACCTTCTTCGATAACGCATGGGACTACCACGACGGCCACTCTGAAGAGGTGATGGGCAAGGCCCTCGCCGGCGGCAAACGCGACAAGGTCTTCCTCATGACCAAGAACTGCGAACGCGACTATGCCGGGTCCATGAAGAACCTCGACGACTCACTCCGCCGCCTCCAGACAGACCACCTCGACCTCTGGCAGTTCCACGAAATGGTCTACGACAACGACCCCGACTGGGTCTTCGAAAAGGGCGGCCTCAAAGCCGCGCTCGAAGCGAAAAAAGCCGGCAAGGTCCGCTACATCGGCTTCACCGGGCACAAGGACCCGCGCATCCACCTCAAGATGCTCGCCAAGCCCTTCGACTGGGACTCCGCCCAGATGCCCATCAACCTCCTCGACCGCTACTACCGCAGCTTCCAGCAGGAGGTCGTCCCCGTCTGCCTCCGCAAAAACGTCGGCGTCATCGGCATGAAGGGCCTCGCCGGCGGCGGCGTCGAGGGTCGCTTGATCGAGAAACTCGGCATGAAGGCGGAGGAGTGCTATAGCTATTGCCTCAGCCTTCCCGTCGCCACGCAGGTCGTCGGCATCACTACCATGGCCCAGCTTAAGGCCGATATCGCCCTCGCCCGCAACTTCAAGCCACTCTCCGTCCAGCAACGCCAAGCCCTGCTCAGCCGCGTCCGCGACGAAGCCACCGACGGCCGCCACGAACTCTTCAAGTCCGCGAAAACCTACGACGGCCCGCACCACCGCAAGCAGCACGGGTTCGATCTTGGTTAGCCGCGCCGTCCTGCTCCTCGCGCTTTCCCTGCCCCTCATGGCCGTTGAAGAGGGCTTCGTCTCCCTCTTCAACGGCCGCAATCTCGACGGCTGGTTCATCGTCAACCAGATGGGCCCGGGCTTCCTGGTGCGCGATGGCATGATCGTCTGCCCCCTCGATGGCGGCCAGAAGCTGATGACCGAAAAGGAGTACGCCAACTTCGTCCTCCGCCTCGAATACCGCCTCGAAGCCGACTCCAACAACGGCATCGGCATCCGCGCCCCGCGCAACGGCCAGACCTCCGTCCACGGCATGGAGATCCAGATTCTCGACCAGACCGGCCCCAAATACGGCCCCATGAAGCTCAAGCCGGAGCAATATCACGGCTCCCTCTACGACGTCTGGCCCGCCCGCACCGGCTTCCTGAAGAAGCCCGGCGAGTGGAACCAGCAGGAGATCCGCGCCGACGGCCGGCGCATCACCATCCGCCTGAACGGCGCGCTGATCCTCGACGTCAACCTCGACGATATCCAGGAACCCGCCGTCTTGAAGAAACACCCCGGCCTTGCCCGCAAGTCCGGCCATATCGTCCTGCTCGGCCATCAGGCCTACGTCGAGTTCCGCAACATCCGGATCAAAGAGCTTCCTTAACGGCGCGGCCCATCGGGTGTCCGGCCAGCGCCTCCGCCACGCTCGCCCGGTCCTCCGCCGGCCGGTTCTGGCTCACTTTCCACTTCCCCTCCAGCCGCGCCACAGGAATCGCAATGCCCGTGATCGCCGCGCACAACCGGTCAATGTAGTCCCGCGGCGCGTCGTCTACCGACCACGGCCGCGGCTGCTCCGCCTCAAATCGCTCGGTCAGTGCCGTCACAATCTCCAACAGCCGGTCCCGCTCCGTAAACGTCTCCAGCACCCCGTGCGCGTGCACCGCAATGTAGTTCCACGTCGGCACCACGCGCGGCTCGGCCGCCTTGCTGGCATACCAGCTCGGAGAGATGTAGTGCTCGGGCCCGCTGAATATCGCCAGCACCGGCGCCCCCGCCGCTGCGGCCAACGGGTTCCCGCGCGCAACGTGACCCAGCAGAACTCCGTCCCGCAACAGCAGCGGCACGTGCGTCGCCTCCAACCCTCCCGGCATCTGCGCCACCACCGTCGCCAGCGGAAACGCTCGCATCAACTCGTCGAGAACCTCCGGGCGTTCCTCTCGAAAATGGGCCGGCGTGTACATTCAGCCCGCCACCGGGTACTTCCACAGCCGCACCAGAGGGCCGTTCCCGCCGCTCACCGGGTCGCTCGGCGGAAACGGCAGCCGCGCCATCCGCTTCACCGCCGCCGCGTCCGGCGCCCCGCGCAGCAGGTCCCAGTTCTGGTCCAGCGCATACGCGCCCACCACCAGAAAATCTCCGCTCGCCGACACCCGGCAGTGCCCCGTCCCGCACGGCAGCACGGCCACATCCCCCGCCCGAACCGTCACCTCCCGGCCGCCCGGCAACTCGCCGCCCAGGATCAGCTTCGCCTCGCCCGCGGCGAACGCCAGCGCCTCATGCGCCGTCGAATGGTAGTGGTGAAACGGGTACACGCCGTTGCGCCACGCCGGCTCCCATCCATTCCGCTTGAGCAGCGCCTCCATCGCCCCGGCCATGTCCCGCCCCCCAGGGCCGAACACGCCCCGGTACAGCAGCACCGGCAGTTGCTCGTTGTTCGGCATCCAGCCGTTCCGCTTCAGCAGCAGCGCCTCCGGCTCCCGGCCCGCCGCCCACGCCGCCGCCGCGCTGCCCAGTCCGCAAAGCGCCATCCGCCGGTTCGGTTCTTTCCGCTCCATGCCTTGAAGGTACCGCAGACCGCCGCCCGTCACATAAGATGGGTGACGGATGATCGCGCGCAGACATTTCCTGGCCATGGGCGCCGGCGCCGGCCTCTACGCAGGTCCGCTTGAGGATCGCATCCGCCGCATCGAGTCCGCATGGCGCCCGGTCGTCGCCCTCGTCCAGCACCACACACCCGCCGTCAGCATCGCCGTCATCCGCGATGGCGCCATCGAGTGGGCCCGCGCCTACGGGGTCGGCGCCTCCGCCGGCACCCTCTTCCAGGCGGCCTCCATCAGCAAGCCCGTCACCGCCATGGCCGCCCTCCACATGGCCCAATACGGCAACTTCACCCTCGATGAGGACGTCAACGCCAAACTCACCTCCTGGCAGGTGCCCGAAAACGAGTTCACCCACGAACGCAAGGTCACCGTCCGCGGCATTCTCAGCCACACCGCCGGCCTCACCGTCCACGGCTTCCCCGGCTACGCGGAAGGCGATGTCGTGCCAACCCTCCGCCAGGTGCTCGATGGCGAGTCCCCGGCCAACACCCCAGCCGTCCGCGTCGAGACCCCGCCCGGCTCAGCTTATCGCTACTCCGGCGGCGGCTACACCGTCCTCCAACTCCTGCTCACCGAACGCTTCCAACGTTCCTTCCCCGTCCTCATGCAGCGCATCGTCCTCGGCCGCCTCGGACTCAACAACAGCACGTTTGAACAGCCCCTGCCCGCCGACCGCGCCGCCCGCACCGCCGTCGGTTTCCACGAAAACGGCCGCTCCTACACCGGCGGCTGGCATGTCTACCCCGAGATGGCCGCCGCCGGCCTCTGGTCTACTCCCTCCGATCTCTGCCTCTTCGCGATCGCCGTCGCTCGCGCCGCCACCGGCGAATCGAATAAAATCATCGAACGCGAGATGGCTCGCGCCATGATAACCCCCCACATCGGACGCCACGGCCTCGGCCTCACCGCCGCCTCCGGCTGGTTCGGCCACGGTGGCTCCAATGCCGGTTACCGCTGCGCTCTCCACTGCCGCGAAGATCTCAGCCACGGCGCCGTCGTCATGACCAACTCCGACAGCGGCGCCCCCCTCGTCCAGTCCGTGCTTGCCGCTATCGCTAAAGAATCCGGATGGCCTGCTCTACCGTGAATAAACAGCTTCTCTTCCTCCTCCCTCTTTCCCTCTACGCCCAGGATTTTGACCTCCTCATCCGCGGCGGCCGCGTCGTCGACGGCACCGGCAACCCGTCCTTCCTCGCCGACGTCGCCGTCAAGGACGGCCGCATCGCCGCCATCGGCCGGCTCGGCTCACGTTCCGCCAAACGCGTCATCGACGCCGCCGGCCGCGTCGTCAGCCCCGGCTTCATTGATATTCACAACCACTCGGACTCCACCGTCCTCGCCGACGGCAACGCCCAAAGCATGATCCGCCAGGGCGTCACCACCATGATCTTCGGCGAAGGCGACTCCGCCGCCCCCTCCCGCAACTTTCCCCGCTTCACCGATTACTGGCAGCGCCTCAAACAGGCCGGCGTCAGCACCAACATCGGCAGCTACGTCGGCTCCAGCCGCGTCTGGGAACAGGTCCGCGGCCCCAAGGCCGGCCCGCCCACTCCCCAGGAACTCTCCGCCATGCGCGCCGCCGTCCGCCAGGCCATGGAGGATGGCGCCCTCGGCGTCTCCAGCTCGCTCAGCGGCCCGCCAGGAGCCTGGATCGATACCGATACCCTCGTCGCCATGTGTGAGGAGGCCGCCAAATACGGCGGCATCTACTCCACCCATATGCGCACCGAAGGCCAGGGCGTCTTCGAATCCGTCCGCGAGGCCATCGAGATCGGCCGCCGCGCCAAACTCCCCGTCGACGTCATCCACCTGAAAATCGCCGACCACAAACTCTGGGGCCAGATGCCCGAACTCGTCGGCCTCCTCGCCAACGCCCGCACCCAGGGCCAGGAAGTCGAGGCCCACGTATACCCCTACCGCGCCGGCCAGAACAACCTCTCCAGCATCCTGCCCCCGTGGGCGCACGAGGGCGGCCGCGCCAAGCTCCTCGAGAACATCCAGAACCCCGCCCTCAAGGATCGCCTCCGCCGCGAAATCCTCAACGGCATCCCAGGCACCAACTGGTATAACCACTACACCGCCACCGGCTCCTGGGAAGGCATGCTCCTCGCCTCCGTCTCCAACCCCGCCTATAAGAAGTTCCAGGGCCGCCGCATGAGCGATGTCATCCGCGAACTCGGCGGCGATCCCGTCGACGTCCTCTTCAAGGTCATCGTCGACAACGGCGGCTCCGTCCCCACCGTCTACTTTCACCACTCCGAAGATGACATGCGCTTCGCCCTCAAGCAGCCCTTCGTCTCCATCGGCTCCGATGGCAGCGCCATCGCCACCGAAGGCCTCCTTGCCGCGCAGCACCCCCACCCCCGCTACTACGGCACCTTCCCCCGCGTCCTTGGCCGCTACGTCCGGGAAGACAAGGTCATCACCCTCGAAGAGGCCATCCGCAAAATGACCTCCGCCAATGCGTCCAAACTACGCATCTTCGACCGTGGCCTCCTCCGCACCGGCCTCCCCGCCGACATCACCGTCTTCGACCCCGCCACCGTCATCGACCACTCCACCTACGACAAGCCGCACCAGTACGCCACCGGCATCGACTTCGTCATCGTCAACGGCTCCATCGTCCTCGACGCCGGCAAACACACCGGCGCCCGCCCCGGCACCATCATCCGCCGTCAGTAAAGCGGCCGGTCTTTGGTATCCGCCGTCCACTTCCCCATCGGCTTCAGCAGATGTTCGGCCCCCGTCCGCATCAGCACCATGTCCGACGGGCCCTGGAAGAACGTGAACCCCATCTTCATGAACTCCTGCACCTGCGCGTAGCTCGCCGCTGGCCGGCCCACCGGAATGTTGTTCTTCTTCGCCGCTGCCACTATCTTCTGCACCGCCTCCCGGTGCTTCGGGTGGTTCTGGTTCCCGCGCAGCCCCAGCGAATACGCCAGATCGTTCGTCCCGATAAACAACACATCGATCCCCGGCGTCGCCGCAATCTCCTCGATCTTCTCCACCGCGCTCGCCTCTTCGATAATCACAATCACCAGCGCATTTTCGTCAATGAAATCCGCGTAACCCTCCGGCGCCGGCCACCGGAATGTCGCCAGCGCCGGGCCCGATCCGCGCCGCCCCGCCGGCGGATACTTGGAAGCTGCCACCGCCTGCCGCGCCAGCTCCGGCGTCGACGTGAACGGGAACACCACTCCGATCGCGCCCGCATCCAGCGCCCGCTTCGCCGTCCAGATCTCATTTACCGGTACCCGGATGAACGGTAACGCCTTCAGCCCCCGCGTCGCCAGGATCATATTTCGCGCCGTCTCCAGCGTAATCGGGCTATGCTCCATCTCGATCCAAAGAAAGTCGAACCCGATCGCCGCCGCCTGCGCCGCCACCTCCGGCGCTGCCACCGTGATCGTCGCTCCGATCACCGGTTTACCCTCCATCAGCAGCTTCTTCACTGGGTTTACCCACTTCTCCTGGCCGGCAACGGCCATCGCGGCGAAACACAACAGGGTGAGGATTTTCATGAGTAAAGGTACCCTATCACAGCCGAAACGTATCATGAATAGGGAGCCGCCATGCGCGCATTCACTCTTCTCCTGCTCGGCCTCTCGCTCGCCTCGCAGCCTGCGGCCGTGCGGCCCGCCGCAGGCCATCCCGCGTCCGTCCAGAAGGTCCTCGCCCTGTTTGCCGACCTCAACCGCGCAAAGGCGTCGAAAAAAAAGGTGCGCTTTCAATTGACCGAATCAGAGGTCAATGAGTATCTCTTCTACACCACCCGCGCCAACCCCCGCCCCGGCCTCCACCGCATGCGCGTCAAGCTCTACCCCGGCAACTACATCTCCACCTTCTCCATCATCGACTTCGACGCCGTCGAACGCGCCGCACCCGGCACCATCCCTCCCCTTCTCCGCCCCATCCTCAGCGGCCGCCGGGAGGTCGCCATCGATCTCCGCCTCCACACCAACAACGGCCTCGGCACCGCTTCCATTGAGAAGGCCTACTTCGAAAACGTCCGCGTCCCGGCCCGCGTCATGGAAAAGGTCGTCAGCTCCATCGGCTCCACCGAGACCGAAGAAGTGGACCTCTCCCAACCCGCCCCGCTTCCCTTCGGCCTCCGCGAAGTCCGCACCGATACCCGCCTCCTGCACGGCGAAAATTAGCGGCGCGCGGCGCCCCAGCCGGGCGCCGCGCCCCCTTCATCAGAACTGCAGCCGCAGCACCAACTGCACCTGCCGTGCGGGAAACGCCGAGATCCCCTGCCCGAATCGCGGGTCCAGAATGTTGTTCGCGTAACTGTCGTAGCTTGCCCGATTCAGCAGATTGAAGGCCTCGCCCCGCAGCTGCAACTCCACCCGCTCGGTCAGCGGGATCGCCTTCTGCAGGCTGCCGCTTACGTCGAAGAACGGCATCGCCCGCTCCGTATTGCGGCCCAGTGTCCCGAAGCTTCCCGCCGCCGGCGTCACCGCCGCCCGCATCTGCGCCAGCGAAAGGCCGGCTCCCGGACGCAGTCCGAACGCTCCCTCCTGCCCGCGCACCAGCGTACCGGGAATGTGGTTGATCCGGTTGACGCGCACTCCCTCCGGCGTATCCCCTCCGCTCAGCACACTGAACGGAAACCCGCTCCGCGCCTGCAGCACCGGCGCCAACTGCCAGCCGTTGAGCAGCCCGCGCGCCACCCCGGACCCATACTTCCTCTCAGGAAGCTGCCAGATCATCGCGCTCGTGAAGTTGTGGGACAGATGGAAGTCCGATACGGCCCGGTCCAGCCGCCGGTTGTTCTGTGCAATCAGGTTCACGGAATCCCGGCTTACGTCGTCCATCGAACGCGCCCATGTATAGCTCGCCCTCATCGTCAAACGGGGCGTCACCGTGCCCGTCAGTTGCGCCTGCAGCGCGTGATACGACGACACCGCGGCCGTCTCCAGCAGCGTCCACACCCCTATCGCCGGGTTCGGCCGCTGCGCCTGCGACAGCCGGTCGCCGCCGTTTGGCAACCGGATCATCGGCAGCGCAATCCCCCGCGTCCCCACATATCCGGCAGAGGCCACCAGCCGCGTCCCCGGCACCCGGTAATCCCCCGTCAGATTCCACTGCTGCACATACGGCTGCCGCAGGTTCGGATCCGTCGTGGTCAGATTGTTCGATTCCACCAGCGGCCCGCCAAGCAGATTGCTCAACGATGGATTCAACGCCACCACCGTTCGCACCCGCGGCGGTGTCAGCCGCGTCTGTCCCACGTATCGCGCCGCCAGCGGCGCCACGAAGATCCCGTAGCCCCCGCGCAGTACCAGCGCCTGCTGCCGCCCCGGCGTCCAGGCTACGCCGAAGCGTGGCGCCGTATTGTGCGTCGCCCCGTAGTTCGGCACAATCCGTCCATACTGGTCGCCCGGCGGAGTGTACATCTCATAGCGGACCCCCAGATTCATCGTGAGGTTCTGCCGCATCCGGTAGTCCGTCTGTCCATAGAAACCCCACTCGTTCTGCACCTGGTCCAGCCGCGTATCCCCCAGCACCCGCGTGTAGGTCCGCGGTCGCCCCTGCAGGAACAGCTCCCGGCTGTCGAAGATCAGCTGTCCGTCGCCCAGCGAACGCTGCGTTGTCGCCACCAGCACCCGCCGCCCGATCACTCCGAACTTCAGCGCATGCCGCCCCCGCAGCATCGACAGGTCGTTCTGCACCTGATAGTTGTGCGTCCGCGAATCGTCCCGAAAGATCGTCCCAAGGCTCGCCGCTCCCGTCACGCTCATCAACCCGGCCTCCCCGTTCACCGCCGGGTCTCCGAGAAACCGCGTCAACGGCCACAGTGGAATGTTGTAGCTCGTGTAGTAGGCCCGCGCCTGGTTCACCGTCGTTGGCGTCAGCGTCGAGTTGACCGCCGCCGTGTGGCTGTAGACTTCATTCCATCCCGCCGACCCCGTTGCAAAAATGTTCGCCGCCCGCCGCAGCGACTCCACATGCGTATACCGGTAGGTCACCAGGTGCTTCTCCGATACCTGGTAGTCCAGCTTGCCGAACCAGGTCCGCCCCGTCAGTACCTCGCCCACCCGGCCGCGGTCAAACAGCGCTACCCCCGCCGGGTTTGTCGCGTTCGGCAGCGGGTACAGTTCCAACAGCGGCCGTACCGATGGCGCCGCGCTCGCCCGCTCCGCCAGCGAGAACGTCGGCTGCGGCACCGAGCTGTTCGCCGCGCGCTGCAGCATCCACTCCCCGTTTGCCGCGAAAAACAGCCGGTTCCGGATGATCCGCCCGCTCAACAGCCCGCCAAATTGGTTCTGCCGCAGCGTCGGCCGCTCCGCGTTCAATGTGTTCCGCGCGTCCAGTGCATCGTTCCGGAAGAACTCATACAGCCGCCCGTGAAACTCGTTCGTTCCCGCGGGCGTGATCAGATTGATCGTCCCGCCTCCCGCCCGGCCGTACTCGGCCTTGAAGGTCGACGTCTGCACCTCCACCGCCTGCAGCGCCTCCTGGCTCACCGGCTGCTCCGTGAAGTTCGCGCCCAGCAGCGACCCTGAGTTCGGATTGTTGAAGTCCGCTCCATCCACCATCACGTTCGTCATCCCCTGACCCCGGCTCCCGTTGATCGAAAACGGCGCGTGCGGCGTCCGGCTGCCCCCGGTCCCCGGCAGCAGAAACAACTGGCTCGAGTAGTTCCGGCTCGTTCGCCCCGCCAGCGCCGGTAGATTCGCCATCGCCTGCTCATCGAACAGCCCTCCCCTCGTCCCCGTATCCAGCGCCCTCGTCAACTCATCGGTCCGCTCCGCCACTGTCACCGTCTCCGTCATGCTCCCCAGCCTCACCCCCACATCGTGCCGGATCGGCGCCCCCACCGTTACCTGCAGGCCCGCTGTCCGGTGTACCGCGAACCCCACCGCCGATACCTCCAGTTCATACTCTCCCGGCGTCAGCCCTGTCAGCAGGTAGTGCCCTTCGCGATTCGTTAACGTGGTCCGGACCTCCTTCCGGGCCGTCAGCGACGCCTGCACCCTTGCGCCGTCCACCGGTGCCCCGCTCGGGTCCAGCACCGAACCCGCCAACGCTCCGTTCACCGTCTGCGCCGCGCCGTTTACGATCCCCAGCGCCACGCACGCCCATATCATTGCCAGCCGCTTCATAATCGATCCTCCTGTCTAGCCGCTTCGCGGAATTGTCTTCTCAAACGCCCAACTCGCCGCCGGAATCAGCCGGCAACTTGGTATTGCCTCAGTCCACGCCGGCCCAGCACCGCCATCGCGGCAAATAGCGCCAGCAGCACCAGCACGCCCCCCCCGCCCCGCACCCACGCCGCCTGCCATCGCTCGGCCACATACTCGAATCGCGGCAGCCCGTCCAGATCCTCCGGCCCCAGCTTCGCTCTCTGAAACACCTTCGGAACGAAGTGCCGCTGCCACGCCGCGTGGTACCGGTCCACCTGCTTTTCAAAGTCCCGGTAGCGGCTCGCTCCGGTTCCCGCCGCTTCGTTCAACGCCTCCTGCACCAGCAGCGCCGGCGATAGGTACCGCATCCGGCTCGCCAGCGCCTGCTGCTCCCGCAGCTGCTCGTCGTAACGTTCCAACACAGGCAGCATCCGCCGCTCCACTGCTTCCTGCACCGCGTAGAACCGCGCCATGAAGTCCCCGGGATCGATCTTCCCGCCCTCCGGCACTAGATCCGGGTGCTCCTCAAAATACTGTGCCAGCAGTTGCGCTCCCTGCCGGTTCGCCTCGTTCGTCGCCGCCCGCATCTCCTGAATCATCGCTACCCGCGACGGCACCGGATACCGCGCCTCCGCCGCCAGGTTCGCCCCCAGCGGCACCAGCAGCACGAACACCAGCCAGAACATCGACAGAATCACCGCGTTCGTTGCCGCGCTCCGCCCCCACGTGTTCACCCACACCGCCAGTCCCAGCCAGAACAGCACGTACGACGCCACCACCGCCACCCATAGCAGCAACCCGCTCCATATCCCGCTGCCCGCTCCCGCCACTACCGTCCCGGCCACCGCCAACAGCCCCACCAGCCCCATCATCAACTGAAACCGCACCGCCGCCTTCCGCCACACCAGCCTCTCTATCCGCACCGGATTCGCCAGCGCCATCGCCAGCGTCCCGTTCTCCCGCTCCCCGGCAATCACATCGTAGGCCAGCCCGATCACAAACAACGGCAGCAGAAACACTACCGCAAACCCAAGGTCAAACCGGCCGTTCAACAGGTGCAGCGGATTCTCGATTTCGTCGCTTCCCAGCAACGCTGTCTTGCTCCGTGTCGAAACCCGGTAGTAGTACGGATAGATGTCGCTCTGCCCGATCGAAAACACCGCCAGCGGCGCCGGAGGCATCCATGCATGCAGCGCCGCCGCATTCGCCCCCGCCACCCCGGGCAGGCGCGGATCGCTGTGCGCTGTCACCCGCGCCCGCCCCGCCTCGATCTGCCCCATCTGCTCCTTCAGCCCGGCGATACGCTCCCGCTCCTCCGCCCGGATCCCGGCCAGCGTCGACTCCTGCATCGCCCGCCAGGAGACTCCGTTCCACAACGCATATCCGAAAAACAGCACGAATAGCTGGATCGTGATCAACATCGTCCGGTCTGCCCGCAGCAGCCGCCACTCGATCTGTTCCCATCGCTGATTCATCGCCTCTACTCCAGCCCCATTCGCGCCGCCGACCACACCGCCACCAGCGGCGCCCCGATGCTCCACACTGCCAGCACGCCCAGGCTCCACGCCAGTTCCACCAACACCCAGCCCAGCCCCGGCGCCTCATATCGAAACGGCGCGATCTGCTTCCACAGGTCCGCCCCCCGTACATATGGCCCCGCTACGCCTGCCGCATGATGCGTAATGTCCCGGTTGATTTCCTCCAGGAACTCCCGGCGATACCCCTCCGCCGCCGCCGCGAAATGCCGGTGTTGATAGTAGTCCGTTCCCGCCAGCGCCATGGACAGCGACCGCACCGCCAGTAGCGGCGCCACCGCCCCGGCCGCCTGGTGCAGGTCGGCCTGCCTCTCAAACCGGTCCCAAAGTTCCCCATAGTGCCGGTCGAACACCAGGTTCCCGTACTTCTCGCTCTCGTCCAGAATCACGCCCGTGATGTTCACCGGCAGCTCTTTCACACTCGCCGCTCCGTACCTTTTCAGCAGCCGCGCCTGCACCTCCGCCATGCGCTTCTCCTGCGGCGCGTGTCCGTCCATCCCATTCTTCATGTCGTGTTCCATCGCCGTCGAAAACTCGAACGACGACGGCGTCCGCACCGCCTGCCGAGCCACGTCCGCCGCCACTCGCGGCGCCACCAGGCAGTTCAAAATCCAAAACCCCAGTAGCCCGGTCAGCGCCGCCCGCGACGACTTCGCCCACGCTGACACCGCCAGCGACACTCCCGCGAACGCCGCGAAATACGCCACATACCCCCACACAAACACCACCCCCCGGCCCGCCATCGCCCGCGCGTCGTCCGGCGTCGAAAACAGCAACATCCCCGCCGCCCCCAGCACCGCCGCCGGCACCAGTATCAAGCCCAGCGCGGCCAGCGTCCCCGCCGTCTTTCCCCATGCCAGTTGCCTTCGGCTCACGCCCGCGCTCAGCAGTTGCCGCAGTGTCCCCTGTTCCTTCTCCCCTGTGATCGCCGCGAACGACGCCAGCACGATCAGCAGCGGCGCCAGCACCTGCAGTACCGTCGCCACCGTCATCTGTCCGAACCGCGCCAGGCTGTTGGCATCACGGGCCGGCTTGTACTTGAATTCGTTCTGCTTGTGCGCCTCCAGCCACACCGATACACCCGTATAGGCGTTCGTCCCCGTGTCCAGCGCGCTCAACGCCAGTTGTGGCTTGAACGCGTACACCCCGTAGTGCGCCGCCGAATGCGGGTTCTTCACGCCCTGCGTCTCCCAGTTCACTCGCTCCGCATGTGCCGCCGCCTGCCGCTCCTGCTCGGCCCGGTGGTACTCGCGCCCCCCGGTCACCGCCGCTCCCGCCAGCAGCGTCAAAATCACAATCCCCATCCACCGCAGCCGCCCATCCCGGCTGAGGTCCCTCACTTCTTTCCAGACGATCGTTCCGGTCATTTTCCCTCCTCAGTCGTTCATGTGCGTCAGGTAGATTCGCTCCAGGTCCGCGTGCCCCACGTCTTCCGTCTTCAGCGTGCTTCGCAACACGCCGTGCCTCATGATCCCCACCCGCGTCCCGCTCTCCTTGGCGTGAAACAGGTCGTGCGTGGCCATCAACACCGCCACCCCATCCCCGCTCAACCGTCGCAGCAGCCCCGAAAACTCATTCGCCGCCTTCGGATCCAGTCCCGACGTCGGCTCGTCCAACAGCAGCGCCTTCGCCTTCTTCGCCATCGCGATCGCAATCCCCACCTTTTGCCGCATCCCCTTCGAGTACCCGCCCACCCGCGCACCCGCCGCCTCCGCCGGAAGTCCCGCATCCGTCAGGTACTTCTGCAACTCCTCCCGGTTGTGGCTCTCCCCGGCCAGCGTCGAAAAGTACTCCAGGTTCTCCAGCCCCGTCAGGTTCCGGTACAACATCACCTGCTCCGGTATGTACGCCACGAACTTCTTGGTCGCCACCGGATGCTCCGCCACACTCAGCCCGTTAATCAGCGCCTTCCCACCCGTTGCCTTTACAAAATCCAGGAATAGGTTGATCGTCGTCGTCTTCCCCGCTCCATTGGCGCCCAGCAGACAAAACACCTCGCCCGGCTGCACCGCCAGATTCAGGTTGTCCAGCGCCAGCCGGCCCTGATACGACTTCGAAAGTTCGATCGCTTCCAGCATGGAATTCCCCTTCCTCCCGCTTGTCCGATCGCTGGAGGTGAAAATAGAGAATACGATATTGAGAAACGATTTTCAAGAATAAACAGCAGCAGATCTTCCCCGCCCCATCGGGCCGCCCCCGCTCAAGCCTCCGTCAAGCTGAGCACATTCCCGTCTGGGTCTTTGAAAAACGCCACCTTCGCCGCCCCATCCGGCGAGGTCCAGATGCCCAGCGCATCCTGCTCCAGAAACGGATACCGCTCAAACTGCACCCCGGCCCCCCCCAGCCCGCGCACCGTCGCCGCAATATCCGCCACCGCCCATCCCAGCACCGGATGTTCGGCTGGCGTATGCGCCGGCGTCATCGAGACACGTAGCTGCGTCCCGTGGGCGTCAAACACCAGGGCGTAGTCGTCCTGACGGAGAAACGCCAGTCCCAGAACGGATTCATAGAAGGCGCGGGCGCGGTCCGGGTCCGTCGTCAGCGTGAAAGCAATCGCGGGGCATGTTCCAAGCATGGCGCAACACTAGCACAACGGACCATGGCCCCACCGCCGCCACAACCAGAACACCGGCCGCAGCGGATAGTGCAGCCACAGCAGCGAATCCGGCAGAGCAAACCGCGCCAGGTCCTCTGCATGCAGCAGCCGCGCCCGCAGGTGATCCACCAACGGCACCCCCGGCCGCCGCCGCATCTGCTGCCGCAGCTTCCGCGGTAACCACTGCCCCCGCTCCACAGCTCGCAGCTCCGCCTCCGTCAGGCACATCGCCGCCATCCCCTCCCCCGCAACCGCTCCCCCACCCTCGCACCCCCTGGCGAACGCACCCAACTCTACCCCCAACGCCAGCCCGTAAACCTGCTCAGCCAGCAGCGCCGCCCCGGCCAGCGCCACCCCCGCCCCCATCTCCCCGGCCAGCGCGAACAACTCCGCCCACGGCCGCTCCCGCCCCCGCGCCAGCAGCATCGCCACATCGCTCAGCCACTTCACCCGCGACCAGTTATGCTTCGTCCCGTGGTCGCACAGATACACGAGCAGCGCATCCCCGTCCAGCCTCCGCATCGGCACCCCAAGGCACTCCCCCGCCTCGCTCCGCCGCCACAGCAGCTCCAACTGCTCGCCAGTCCACAACTCCTGGTCCCAATGCAGATCCACCGCCACCGGCAGCGTCCCATGCCGGTACCCCACCGCGCTCGCGCACCTCCGCACCAGCTCCCGCATCCGTGGCGTCATCCGCCCGGCCGGAAACTCCGCCTCGTACCCTAAACCCGCCAGCACCTCCTCAGCCCGTTCCACTTCGCTCTTTCGCACCAGCAGGTCCACGTCAGCCGCCTGGCGCGCAGCCGGGTCTCCGTACAACTCCTCCGACAACGCCGCGCCCTTCAACGGCAGCACCCCAAACCCCCCCCCCCCCAGGCCCCGCGCGATCCGCGCGCTCTCCGCCGCCGCAAGCAGCGCCCGGCGCCGCGCACCCCCCGCCAGCTTTCCCAGCTCTTCCATCACCCCCGCCGGCACCGCCTCCCGGCCCCACCGTTCCAACGCCGCGCACGCCAGCGCCACCGTCTGATGCCGCACCGCCAGCGCCAACACCCGCTCCCACGCCACCCCCTCCCGGCACAGCTCCCCGATCCGCCTCCCCTGTTCCCCCAGGTACGGCTCCGGCGGCGCCCACGAACACGCCGCCACCAGCCGCAACTCTGCCGTCATCTCCTCCTCAATACGCACCGTTCCCCCGCAATACCGCCCGCAGCGTCCGCGCCAGGATGTGAGCATCCAGCCAGATCGACCAGTTGCGGATGTAATAGGTGTCCAGCGACTCCTGGCTCTTCAGGTCCCCGTCCCCCCGCACCGTCACCTGCCACAGCCCCGTAATCCCCGGCCGCACCTGTTCCCGCAGCCGCACAAACTTCGCATGGAAGTGCTCCAGGTGATAGTACGGAAACGGCCGCGGCCCCACCAGGCTCATCTCCCCCTTCAACACATTCCACAACTGCGGCAGCTCGTCCAGGCTGTAGCGCCGCAGCAGCCGCCCCACTCCCGGCAGCACCCGCGGATCCTCCCGCAGCTTGAACGATCGCGCCCACTCCTGCCGCGAGCTCCCCGCCAGCGCCTCCTGCAGCCGGTCCTCGGCGTCCAGCCACATTGTCCGCAGCTTCCACACCCGGATCGTCGCTCCGTTGTAGCCCGCACGCTCCTGCGCGTAAAAGGCCGGCCCTGGGCTCACCCGCTTCACCCACATCGCCAGCACCGCAATCAATGGTGCGCTCGCCAACAATAGCGGCACGCAAAGACACACGTCCAGCACCCGCTTCAGCACCTGTGTCCCCGGCCGCAGCAGATTCCGGTGCATCTCCAGCCCCAGCGTCCCCCCCAGGTCCACCGCCGCCACCCACTGGCTCTGTAGCCCCCAGTTCTCCGGCACCACGATCACCTGCGAAAACGGCAGCGACTCCAACAGCGGCGCCAACTGCGCATCCCCGAAGTTCGGCGTCGTCACCACCGCCCGCCGGATCGCCCGCGTCTCGTTCTCCGCCAGCCATTCCGCCACCGCCCCCTGCTCCAATTGCAGCACAGGCACCAGGCCCAGCCCTGCCTGCTTCCGCAGCTTCGCCACCGTCTCCCCGCCCGCATGCCTCGCCCCCAGCACCAACCACGGCGTCCCCCAGCACCCCGGCCCCGCCAGCCACCGGATCAGGAACGACTCCATTGCCAGCGGCAGCACCATCGCCGCCGCCGCCGTCCCGATCAACACGCCCCGCGACCACCCGCCATGCTGCGCCAGATAGTCCCACACAATCAACCCCGCCAGCACCATCAGCGTCGTTCGCATCCGCAGCCGCAGCCGCTCCACCGGGTTCAACCCGTAGCCCGGGTACAGCCCCGCCGCCGCCAGCGCCAGCGGCAGCAGCGACAGCCCCACCGCCATCCCCATCATCTGCTCCAGCTCCAACTGCGCCGGGTACCAGCCCAGCCCCGTACGCCGCGCCAGAAACCCCAGTCCAAATGAGATCTCCACCGCCACCAGATCCCCAATCGCCAGCGCCGCCCCAGTCCACCGCCGCTCCCGGAAAGTCCCCGCCGCCGGCTCCGGCAGCGGCATCGCATCGGTCAACGGACCCGCCTGCGCGCTCATTGTCCACCTCCCCGCCGCGCCAACAGCTGTCCGCCAAAGTGCCACACAAACCGCGGATTCGCCGTCAGATACCGCCGCCACAACCGCCCCGGCTCACTCGCCAGCCGGAACAGCCACTCCAGTCCATTCGCCTGCATCCATCCCGGCGCCTGCGGTTTCGTCTCCGCCAGAAAGTCGAACGCCGCCCCCACCGCCAGCCCCACGCACGACAGCCGCTCCCGGTGCTCGGCCACCCACCGCTCCTGCTTCGGACACCCCAGCCCCACGAACAGCAGCTGCACCCCGGCCGCCTGTATCCGCGCCACCGTTGCCGCATCTTCCTCCGGCGTCAACTCCCCAAACGGCGGTGACTCCGCAAACGCGATCGCCAACTGCGGATGCCTCAATCCGGTCTTCGCCACAAGCCGCCGCAGCGTCTCCGGCGCCCCGCCCAGAAAACCCACCCGCAGTCCTTCCCGCTCCGCCTCGGCCAGCAGCAGCCGCATCAGGTCCGGCCCGTACACCCGGCTCGCCCCCGCCGCACCCAGCCCGCGCAACGCCCACACCAGCGGCATCCCGTCCGATGTCACCACGTCCGCGCTGTTCACCTGCCGCCGGAACCCCGGGTGGTCGAACGCCTCCATTACCATATGCACCGTCGCGCAGCACACCGCCCGCCCGGCGCCCGCCCTCGCCCACGACAGTACCTGCCGTGAGACTTCCCCATATGTTGTCGCGTCAACACGCATGTTCAGGATGTAGCGGCTCTCCGGCCACTCCCCTGTCTCAGATGCCGGCAACCCGGCGGTACGAAATCGCCGCCTGGTAAATGTCCATGAGTAACGCATAGTTCCGCTCCGGGGTATATTCCTCTTCGTAGCGAGCCCTGGCCGCGTCCCCCATCGCGGCCCGTCTCGCCGGGTGATCGGCCATCCAGGCGGCCTTCGCCGCCAGGTCCTCCGCATCGCCCGGGCGGCAATGCAGTCCCGTCACCCCGTCTTCCACCATCTCCGCCAATGAGCCCAACCCGCTCACCACGCACGGTACGCCCGCGCTGAATGCCTCCACCACCACCATGCTGCACCCCTCGTACAGCCGCGATGGATGGATCAGAAAGTCCGCTCCCTCCAGCAGCCGCGCCACCCCTTCGTGCGTCTGCCCGCCTCGCCACTCGATCAGCGGATTTGCCTCCGCCGCCCGCCGCACCCGCTCCGCGTAAACCCCGTCGGCCTCCCCCGCCAGCACCAGCCGCACCGGCCGCTGCATCCGCTCCCACGCCTCCAACAGCACATCCACGCCCTTCTCCGGCGTCAACCGTCCGGCATAGAACGCGTACCCCGCCCCCTCCGGCCGCCCCTTCCGTTCCACCGGCCGCACAAAGTTCGGCTTCACAAACACCCGCTCCTCCGGCAGCCCGGACCGCACGTGGATCTCCCGTGCGAACGCCGTCGTCGAAATGAACGCGTCCACCTTCCCCCCGTAGCTGTCCAACGCCCGGTGGATCGCCGTCATCGCCGCCACTCCCGCCGTCGCCATCCGCGAATTCCGGTAACACTTCCGCACAATCCCCGGCCACGCCACCGGCCGCGAAATACACCGCTCGCACGGTGCCCCTGCCACCGCGCACGATGCGTTCGGGCACCCCAGCCGGTAGTTGCTCAACGTCTGCACCACCGGCACCCCCGCCGCACGGCACGCATAATACGCCGATGGCGAGATCATCGCGAACGTATTGTGGAAGTGCGTCACGTCCGGCCGCACCTCCCGCAACAGAGCTCCCAGCCGCGTCGTCGTCTCCCGGGACCATACCGCCTTCACAAACCCCGACACCGGCCCTATCTCATGCAGCCGGTCGTTGGACTGTTCATAAGTCACCACCGTATGGCCCATCCGCCGCAACAGCTCCGTCTCCAGCCGGAACACCACGTCCTCCCCGCCCGCCTGCTGGTACCGCGTATGCCCCACCAGAATTTTAAGTGGCCGCATGCAGCCCTCCCGCGCCGAACCGGTACACCAGCCGCGTCGGCGGCAGTACCCGCCGCAGCAGCCCGCGCACCAGCGCATTGCTCGCCGTCTCCTGATGAAACGGCACATACCGCGGCGCCGACACCCCGGCCTCCGCCAGCAGCCGCCGCACCTCCCGCACCCCATAGCTCCGGTTCGGGCCGAAGTTGTTCCGCAGCAGTCCCAGCCGCCGGATCGGATTGTGCCACCAGTTGTGAAAATCCACCACCGCCGCGCCTCCCGGCCGCAGCGCCCTCCGGATCGTCCCCAGCAGCCGCTTCTCGTGCGCCTCCCCCCGGATCAGGCTGTCCAGGCACACCACCCGGTCCAGCGTTCCCCGGAACGGCGGCCGCAGATAGTCCATCCGCACAAACAGAATGTTCCGCAGCCCCAGCCGCTCCGCCTTCCGGTGCGCGTACGCCAGCCCGTCCACCGATAGGTCGCAGTGCAGAACATAGCGCCAATCCCGCGCGTAGGCGAACGTGTAGTAGCCCGCCCCGGCCGAAAAGTCGCACATCACCCCCTCGCTCGGCTCCCCGTCCAGCAGTAACTCCCGCACCGCCTCCACCTGCCGGTATTTCCGCTCCACCCACGGCTCCGGTCGGCCCTCCGGCGCGCCCCATGCCTCCGCGTCCGCGCGGAACACGAACTTTCGGCTCCGTTCCGCCAGATAATCCGCAGAATACGCCGACCCGTCGTCCCGCAGCGCTTCAACCCTTGGCAACAAATCCACAAGGTTCGGCGCCAGCACTGGAAACCGCCGTCCGCACCCGGCGCACTCCAGCCCATCCCCCGACTCGCCCAACGCACCATGGTCGTCAGGACAGGTCAGGATCGGCAACAGTTCCTGCAACGGACTCATCGCGCAGCGCCTCCTCGCATAGTTCTTCGTTCGTCGCCCGCCGCCATCTCCCCCGCTCGGCATACAGGGCGCCAAGAACCTCATCCAATACCCCCCACAACCCGCCCTCCTCGATCTCCCACGAGTGCCCCCACAAATGGAACACCCCGCCCCGCTCGATCGCCGCCGCCACCAACTCCTCCGCCGCCCGCGGCAACTCCGCCCCCCGTGCATGCGCCAGGTACGTCGCCACGTTCCCCAGCCGCCACCGCCGCGCCGCATTCCGCAGATACGTCCCCGCACCGTGCGGGTACACCTGCAGCGTCGTCGGCATCACCGCCAAGCCCTCTCGCACCCCAGGCATCCCCAGGTTCATCAGCTCCACCGTCCGGAACCCGCGGAATCCCGTCTCCGCTGCAATCCGCAGTTGCCCCCGCCCGAATCTGCCTCCCGGCGGCGCGAATGTCCGGCACTCCTCCCCCGTAACGTCCTCCACATACCGCTTGGAGTCCGCCATCTCCGCCCGCACCTGCCGCTCCCCCATCACCGTCAGGTCGCCGTGCGTCATCGTGTGCGCGCCGATCTCGAAGTCCCGCGACAACTCCCGCATCGCCGCCCCGTCCATCACACCGTTCGCCGGATAGTTCGGCCCGCGAAACGGCACGTAGAATGTCCCCGTCAGGCCATAACGCGCCAGCATCTCCGCCACCCGCAGGTCCAGCGGATGCCCATCGTCCCAACTCGTCGTCACAATCGCTCTCATCCCAGCCTCCGCCGCGGCCCCAGCGCCGCTCCCGTCTCCGTCAGCCACTCCAGCAGGTATCCCGTCACCCGCCGCGCCATTCCCACCGGTAGACACACCGGCAGCAGCGCCCACGGACAGTTCCGCAGCGCGTACCAGAAGAACACCCGCAAATTCCCCCCGCCCTTGATGTCGAACAGATGCCGGTAGTAGTTCCGCCACCCCTTCTTCCGCCGGTACACCGAGTCCCCGCTCGCCTCCGGATAAACCCGCAACACCGCTTCCCGGTCGCAATAGATCCGGTAACCCGCCCGTCGCGCCCGGTGCGTGAAGTCGTAGTCGGCCGCCGTATGCGGAAAATGCCCCTCATCGAACAACCCGATCCGCCCGAACACCGCCGCCGGAATCAGCAGCCCCCTGCCTGGAAAGTGCGTCACCTCCACCCGTCTCGCGTCATCTCCCAGATGCGGCCGGTAGGACGCCGTCGCCCACCGGATCGTCTCGCCCCCATACACCGCCTCCCCCGTTCCCGCGTCCACCGCGTACGCGCCAAGCAGCGCCCCCGGCTCCTCCACCGCCGAACGCACCAGTTTCTCCACGAAGTCCGGCGCCGGCACCGTGTCGTCGTTCAGCGTCAGAATATGGCTCGCCCCCTGCCGCAGCCCCTCCTGCACCCCCAGGTTCGTCGCCCCGGTCCACCATAGACTCCCGTCCCCCCGCAACAGCCGGACCTCCGGAAACTCGCTCCGCACCATCTCCCCCGTGCCGTCCGTCGAACCGTCATCCACCACCACCACCCCGAATCCCGTCACCGTCTGCCCGGCCAGCGCCGCCAGGCACGCCCGCGTGAACGCCACCCGGTTATGCACCGGGATCACGATCCACACGCCCTCCGGCCTCGCCGCCGCCGTCTCGCCCGCCGCATACCGCGCCGCCGTTTCAATCACTCGCGCGGCGTTCTCCTGGCTCCACTCCTGCACCCGCTCCCGCGCCGCCGCCCCTCGCGCCCGCCGCGTCCCCTCGTCCCGCAGCGCCTCCCCCAGCGCCGCCCGCATCGCGCCAGCGTTCCCTTCGGGCACAACCCACCCCGTCACCCCGTCCTCCACCAAACCCCCGGCCGCCGCCCCCACCGCGTCAGTCGCAATCGCCGGCAGTCCCTGGTTGAACGCCTCGTTCACCACCAGCCCCCACGTCTCTTTACTCGTCCGCGTCGTCACCGACGGCAGCACAAACACGGCCGCCGCCGCATAGAACGCCGGCGTCTCCTCCTGCCGCAGATACCCCACCCACCGCACCTGCCCCCCGATTCCCAGCCGTTCCACCTCCGCCCGCAGCTCTGCCTCGGCCCGCCCGCTCCCCGCCATCACCAGCACCGCCTCGCGCTCCCCGCACCCGGCGAACGCCTCCAGCAGCACCGTCAGCCCCTTCTCTTCCTCCAGCCTTCCCACGTAGAGCACCATCCGCGTCCCCGGCTCCACCCCTACCCGCCGATAGACCTCGTCGAACTCGCCCGCCTCAATCGCCCGTCCATAAAACTCGTTGTCCACCGCATGCGGCTCCACGAAGATCCGCTCCTCCCGCACCCCCTCCGTCAACAGGTACCGCTTCACGTGCGTCCCGTACACCACCACCGCATCGGCGTTCCGGTAGACATGCCGCAGCAGCGGAAACGCCAGCCGGTGCAGCGGCGTCCCCACCCGCATCCAGATGCCCGTGTACAGCACGAACGGCAGTCCCCGCAACCGCGCGATCACGTACGACACCGGCAGCGCGAACTTTCCGTTAACCCCCGCCGCCACCACGTCGTACTCCCCCCTCCACAGCCGCCACGCCAGCCCCGGCGCAATCCGTGTCCCGCCCACCGTCACCGCCCGCAGGTACCGGTGCGGAAACTCGCACTCCGGCAGCCGGTTCTTCTGCAGCCAGTACCACTCCCCTCCCTGCGAATAGAACAGAAACTCCACCGTCATCCGCCGGCACATCGCCGCGAAAAGCCCCGCCGTGTAGTGCGTTGCAAAGTTGTGTACCCAGACCACTCGTGGCCTCATGCCCCGTTCCTTTCCGTTCCCCGGACCACCGTCAAGCCCAACGCTGTTCCCGCAATCAGTCCCTGTTCAAACGACGGCGAATACACCAGGAAGTAGACCAGCTGCCCCGCCGTCATCGTCACAAACAGCCCCAGGTAATCCCAGCTCCCCGGCCGCCCCCGCAGGTGCCGCAGCAGCCCCCAGTACGCTGCCACCAGTAGAACCAGCCCGAAGATCCCCATCCGGTTCAGCGCGAACACGAAGTAGTTGTGCGGCGCATTCTTCACCGCCGTCCCGCCCACCGCGTAGACCGCCGTGTTCCCGAACCCCACCCCGAACCACGTCTGCACCCCGCTCAGCGCCACGAACTCCACCAGGTGCTGCTCCCACAACAGCGCCCGCCACGCAATCGTGCTCCCCCGCGAATCGAAAGGCTCGGCCACGCTCGCCCGCAGCGACTCGCCCACCGGGTCGGCATACCGCGTCACCAGCAGATACGCCGGCGCCCCCAGTGCCACCACCAGCGTCCCCACCAGCAGCAGCTTCCGCAGCGCCCTCTCCCGCCGCGCCAGCAACACGCAACAACACACCGTCACCACCCACACGCTCCGGTGTTGCAGCAGTATCACCGTCACCAGCAGCAGCCCCGCGTAACACGCCATCGCCGCCCGCGCCGCCACGTGCCGGTACAGATACACCGCCGTCACGAACGCCTGCGACAGGAAAAACGTCTGCCCCGCGTTCAACACGCGCATCGGGTTATCCCCGCCCACCCCCGCCCAGTGGCTGCGAATCCCCAACTGCAGGAACTCCGCCGCCCACCGGAACCACGCCACCGCCACCAGCACCGCCGCCGTCCACAACCACCGCCGCACCAGCCGCCCCGCCCCCCGGCTCTCCACCCGGAACGACGCGCTGTACAGGCACCCCGCCACCACGTAGAACACCGACCGGTACTCCACCCCTGCCGGCTTCATCCCATACAACTGCGCTCCCATCGCGAACGAAATCAGCGTCACTACCCCGAACAACAACCACGGCCAGTGCCGTCCCAGCAGATATCCCCCCACCGTCAACCGCACCATCGCTACCGCCAGCAGCCCCCCGAACACCACAGCCTCCGGATACAGCGTCAACCCGCCCATCTCGCCCGATAGCGGCGTCACCACAATCGCGCTCCACAAATACAGCACCAGCACCAGCCCGGCCCCGAATGCCGGCCACCGGTACAGCCGGCTGCTGCCCATCAACGCCATCGCGCCAATCGCCGGCGCCGCCAGTACCGCCCACATTACGCCGTCACCTCCCGCCCCACTCCGGCCGCCCGCTCGCCCCGGTACAGCGCCGCATACCGCGCCGCGCCCGCCCTCGCCCCGAACTCCCGGTGCGCCATCTCGCTCAGCGCCACGCCCATTGCCGCCCGCTCCTCAGCCCCCAATGCCAGGAACTCCCGCACCCCGCGCTCCACGCCCGCTTCATCCGGTGCGCAGTAGCGAACAGCCGGGCTCCACTTCCGGAAGTCACGCAGCCCCTTCACATCGGCCAGCAGCACCGGCACCCCCGCCCCCATCGCCTCCACCGCCGCCACCCCGAATCCCTCATGCAGCGACGGCATCACAAACAGGTCCGCCTCCCGGAACACCTCCCGCAGGTCCGTCACCATCCCCAGAAACCGTACCCGGTCCGCCACTCCTAACCGCTCGGCCAGCGCCCGTTCCCCGCGCCCCTCGTCTTCGCACCCAATATGCAGATACACCACCTCCGGCAGCCGCGCCAGCGCCCCGATCACCGCCGCATGATTCTTCACCGCCGCGCAGTTGCCCACCGTCACCACCACCAGCGGGCCGCCCCCCGTCCCCCGGGTCTCCTCTCCTCGCCGGTACCGCTCACTATCAAACCAGTTCCCCGTCACCGTCACCCGGTTCCGGAACCGCTCCCACTCCAACGCCGCCGCTGACTCGCTGCACGCCGCCATCCGCACCCCGAGCACCCGCCGCATCATCCACCGCTGCACCCCCCGCTGCACCCGCAACATGCCCTCGAATCCGAACGCTGCATGGATCGTCCGCACCAGCCGCCGCTGCCCCCCCGCCCACGCCAGCGCCGCGTACCAGAACGCCGCCCGCTCCGTATGCAGATGCACCGCGTCATACCCGCCCTCCCGCACCAGCCGGTAGAACGCCACCAGAAAACCCGCCGACTTCGCAAACGGCAGATGATGAACCCGGTAACCGGCCGCCCGCAGCTCCTCCGCATACGGCCCCGGCTCGGCCCCCGTGCTCAAAACCTCTCCCTCTATCCCTTGCTCCCGCCAGCTCCCCGCCGCCGCCCGCAGCATCGTCTCCGCCCCCGACGGCCGTAACTCGCCCAGCACATGCAGCACCCGCATCTAGGCACCCCTCGCTTCCCGGCACACTTCGCCGTACGCCGCCAGTACACTCTCCATCCGGAACCGCCGCCGCGCCGACTCCGCCCCCGCCCGCGCCACCCGCGCCCGCACATCTCTATCCCGCCCCAACCGCAGCATCTCCTCCGCCAGCGCCCCCGGCGACTCCACATCCGTCAACACCCCGCACGCTCCGTCCTCCAACATCTCCGCCACCGCCCCCCCCTGCCGCCCTCCGATCACCGGCAAACCCAGCGCCATCGCCTCCGCAATCGTCATTCCGAACGACTCTTCCCGCGACGGATGCACAAACACATCCGCCCTTGCCTCCAACTCGCGCCGCAGCTCCGCCCGCTCCACCGCTCCCTGAAACCGCACCCCCTCCGCCAGCCCGCGCACCCGCGCCCACTCCTCTGCCGCCTCCCCCGCCCCGTGTCCGGCGCCGAACAGCAGCAGCTCGCTCCCCGGCAACACTCGCCGCACCTGCCCGAACGCCGTCAGCACAGCCGCCCCGTTCTTCAACGGACCCCACCCGTTCAACACGCTCGCAAACACCACACCCCGCTCCCGGCCCCCCTCCCGGCGGCCCGGAAACCACTCCTCCAACAGCCCGTTCGGAATCACTCGAATCGGCAGCTGGTAACGGAAGAATCGCCGGAAATGATCCGCCACCGATGCCGATACCGCCGTCAGAAACCGCGTCTGCCGCGCCACTTCATACGCCATCACCGTCCGCATCACCCGGTACGGCGTCGGCAGCAGCCGCAGCACCCGCAGCGGCGCATCATGGGCCGTCACCACCGTCGGCACCCCGCTCTCCATCGCCCCCAGCGCAAACTCGTACGTCCAGTGCGCGTGCACTACCTCCGGCCGCTCCCGCACGATCGCCTCCCGCAGATACCGCCGCTCCGCCCGGAACAGATCCCGCGCCCGGCCCTGCTCCCGGAACGGGCCGATGAAGATCGTCAGCCCCCGCCCCCGCAGTACCGTCTCGCTCTTCACTCCCGGATCCAGCGTGAAGATCCGCACCTCCCGCCCCGCCTCCAGCGCCGCCCGCGCCAGGTCCACCACCGGCGTCCCGCCCAACCCCTGCGGCAGTTCCGCCGCCGGCGCATCCAGCCACGGCCGGAGCGGCGCCACTTCTATCGGTCCGCAAATCGTTAACTCCCGCTCAGACATGCGCCACCATCCTTCGCAACGTCCAGGCCCGCGGAATCTGCGCTCCCGGCAGCCGCCCCAGCAACACAGGCATCCCCACCGCCGCGCACGCCACGCCGCCCAACGCCAACAGCCGCAGCCAAGCCCCCGCGCCAGCGTCCACCAGGTACGGCTCCAGCACCCGCACCGCCCCATAGCAAGCCCCGCCCAGCACCAGCGGCGCCACCGCCGCCCGCGCCCACCGCGGAAACGGAATCCCCGTCTCCCGCAGCATCGCCCCCACCGCCAGGACTGCCCGCAATAGATACACCGCCCCGAACACGCCCCACGCCGCCGCCTCCGTCGTCGCCCATATCGCGCATCCACCCACCACCACCAGCGTCGACATCGCCGTCGCCGCCTGTACCCGGAACTCCAGCCCCGGCCGGCCCCGCGCAATCAGCAGCGGCCCCGATAGCGCCGCCGCGCACTCCAACGGCATCGCCAGCGCCAGCGGCGTCAACAGTCCCGCCATCGCCGCCCATCGCTCGCCGAACAGAACCTCGACTATCGTCCGCGGCATCGCCGCCACCGTCAAATATGGCGGCAGCGTCGCCAGCAGGCAGAACGCCGTCATCCCCACGCACAGCCGCGCCGTCAACCGCGCATGCCGCTGCGCCCGTGAATACACCGTCAACGCCGTCGTCTGCAGGCTCACCGCCAGCACCGATGCCGGCATGTTCACCAGGAAAAACGCCCGCGAATAATACCCCAGCATCACCACGCCTTGAAAGCGCCCGATCAACAGCGCCGGCAGCGCCGTCACTGCCCAGCCCACCACGTTCGACGCCGCGATCGTCATCCCGAATCGCGTCACCCCACGCCGCCGCGGCCCGAACGATAGTCGCACGCTGTGCCGCGTCGCCAGCCACACTCCCGCCGCATACACCGCCGCCTGCCCCATCTGCGCGCCAACCAGGCTCCACACCCCGCCGCCCCACAGCGCCAGCGGAATTCCCAACCCCAGGTACCCCGCCAGATACGAGCCAATCTGCAACTGCTGCAGCCGTCGAAAATTCCCCGCCCGCCGTAGCAGCGCCGTCCCCGTCTGCCCGAAAGCCTGAATCGCCAGCACCCCCGCCAGCACCCGCAGCACCGGCGCCACGCTCGCCTGCCCCATCAACGCCGCCCCCCACGGCGCGCCCACCGCCAGCAGCCCCGCCAGCGCCAATCCCATCCCCACCTGCGTCGTGAACGCCTGCCGGATGTCCAGTTCATCCACCTCCGGCTTCTGGATCAGCCCCCCCCCCCCCCCCCCCCCCCCCCACCCACCCCCCCCCCCCCCCCCCCACCAGCCCGCCCAGCCCCACCACCACCGCCGCCATCGCCAGTTGCCCGAACGGCTCCGGCCCCAGCATCCGCGCCAGCATCGTGTTGATCACCAGCCCCGCCATCGCGCGCGTCACTCCGCCCGCCATGTTCCAGCCGAATCCCGCGCCCGCATCCGCTGCCAGCGGCCCGCGCCCGCCACCCGCCTTCACTTCCCCGCCTTCCCAGGCCACAGCGCCGCCCGCACCTCGCCCAGCCGTGCCGAACGGTCCGGTGTCCCCAGAAAATGCGCCCCCAGCGCCAGGCACGCCCCGAAGATCCCGAACGACAACGTCCCGAACAAAACCATCCACACCCGGTTCTTCGGGTTTGCCTCCTCAGGCGGCACCGCCCGGTCCACCACCTGCACCATCGGCGCCTCTTTGGATTCATCCAGCCGCGCCGCCTCATACTGCTTCGCCAGCGTCTCGAAAAGCGTCTCGTGATACTGAAACTCACGCAGCGCCCGCATATACGCCATCCCCGCCGCCGGCGCGTTCCCCGGCCCGATCCGCCCCGCGTTCGATCCCGCCTCCGCGCTCCGCAACTGCCCACGCAGCGACTCCAACTCCACCCGCAGCCGCACCACCTCCGGGTTCTGATCCGTCGCCCCCGCCTTCAGCGTCTCCAGCAATACCTCCCGCACCGTGATCTCCGCCCGCAACTGCGCAATCGTCCGCACCGCCGCGTCCATCTGGCTCGACACCTGGATCAGCCCCGTCTTCTCCTGCGTCGCCTTCATCTCCGCCTCGGCCTCCGCCACCGCCTTCCGCTCCGCCTCCATCCGTTCCTCGAAAAACTGCCGCCGCTGCGCCGATTCCGTCAGCGCCAGCCGGCTGTTCAACTTGTGCAGCCGCTCCACATACCCATTCGCCAGGTCCGCCGCAAACTGCGGCTCATCGGCGTCCACCGCCACCCGGATCAGCGAGTCCTTCCCCGCCGACATCCTCGTTCGCGCCGCCAGCCGCTTCCGCGTCTGCGTCACGTTCTTCGTCTGATACACGCTCTGCAGCTTGTACGTCTCGATCAGGTCATCGGCGATGCTCCGGCTCCCCAGCAACGCCAGGTACAGGTCCGATGGCGTCCGCATCAGGTCGCTTCCCCCGCCGATCGCGCTGCCCACCGGCGACAACTGCCCCACCAGCGTCGCCAGCGTCGACCGCTGCTGCTGCGGCAGCATGATCACCGCCGTCGCCGTATACGTGTCTTTCTTCAGCAGCGCAAATCCCGTTGCCAGCAGCGCGCCCACCATCGCCATCCCCGCAATCAGCCGCTTCCGCGTCGCCAGGATCACCAGAAACTCCAGCACATCCGGCCCCGGCGCGTCGAAACCTTCGATCGCCAGCGTCCGCCGCTCGGCCCCTACCTGTACGGATTCAATTCGTGTCTCCACGCCATCACTCCTCACCGCAGGACATTCACCGCCGCCGCGCCCAGAATCAACTGCGAAAACACCTGCGTCCAGTCCCGCAGATTCCGCAGCAATGGCGTCTTCGGCAGCGCCTCCGGAATCACCAGCGCATCTCCCGGGTTCAACCGCAGATCCTCAAAGCTCTGCCCGTACCGCTTCCCGCTCTGCCGCGGCACCACCGATCCATCCGCCCGCACAATAAACACCCGGTCCTTGTCCGCATTCCGCGTCGGCCCCCCCGCCTCTCGCAGGTAATCCGCCACGCGCAGCTTCTCTTCCTGCAGAAATGCGTTCTGGTTGTAGACCGCCCCCAGCACGCTCACCGTCGCCGGCCGCGCCGGCACCAGTAATGTGTCCCCGTCCTCCAGCGGCAGCGCCATCAGCTTCCCCAGGTCCCGCTCCTTCCGTTCCCGGTCCATCCCCAGCACAATCCGCCCCGTCGCCCGCACCGACCGGATCCGCTCCACCAGCCGCCGCGCCGTCTCCTGCTCTGTCTTCAACCGCGCCACGTCGTCCTCCCCGGCCACGCGCCCGCTCCGCTGCATCTCGTGCTTCTCCAGGTCCCGCTCCCACTCCCGTACCAGCTGGTCCATCCGCGCCTGCTGCTCCTTCCGCGTCGACTCCCGCGTGAACGCCGCGCCATACACATACGCCTGCGGCGTCAGCCCCCCCGCCCGCTGCAGCACCTGCGCCAGCGTCTCCCCTGGCTTCACCGCATAAATCCCCGCCGCCTGCACCTCGCCTTCCAGCCGCACCAGCCGTGTCTGCTGCGCCTGCGGCACCCGCAGATCCGTCTGCGAGAAAATCGTCACCACGTCACCCGCCCGCAGTTCCATGTTCTCCCGCGGGTCATCCTCCAGCAGCAGCCGCCCGGGATGGAACGTCAACAACTGCACGCTCAAGTCCCGCGCGTCCCGCCGCTCCACCACCGCGTAGGTCCAGTTGATCGGCGCCTGGTCTCCGGCCAGTGACGTCAGCTCCGGCCCCTCGCCCGCCTTCTCTTTCTCGGCCTCCGCCGGCACGAACCCCAGCGCATTCCGCTTCCGCCAGTACCGCTGCGTTACCAGTGATTCCTTGTCCGGCAGGATATCCCGCAGCCGCATCCCCGCCCGCCACGGAAACCGTCCCGGATTCGCCACGTTCCCCCGCAGCGTCACCACATCGTGTATCCGCGCCGCCACCGGCAGCACCCGCAGAATGTCCCCGTTCTCCATTACCGTCTCCCCGCCCCCGGCCTCCAACGCCAGGTGCAGCGTCCGCCTCGCCCCGCCCTTCCCGATTCGCTCCACCACCACGCGCCGCCCGTCGCCCACCTGCGTCAACCCGCCCGCCATCTCCAGCCACTCCCGCGCCGTCCGCTCTCCCTTCCCCTCAAACACCGCCGGCGTCTTCACACTTCCCCCCACCGCCACCCGCGCCCCCGCCGGCGGATAGTAGATCAGGTCCCCCGGCAGCAGCCGCGCATCTCTGCTCTTGTCCCCCCGCAGCAGCAGGTCGTACAGGTCGAACTCCGTCACCACCTGCCCTTCCCGTTTCAACTGAATCCGCCGCATCGAACCCTCCGCCCCCGGCCCGCCCGACGCAAAAATCGTATTCACCAGCGTGCTCATCGAACTCACCGTGTACGATCCCGGCCGCCTCGCGCTCCCCACCACAAACACCTGTATCGATCGCAACTGCCCCATGTTCACGTTCAAATCGAAGTTCCGGAACACCTTCCCCAACTGCGACTTCAAAAACCCGGGCAACTGCTGGAACTGCAACCCCGCCACCGCCACGTTCCCCACCTGCGGCACGTAGATCCCCCCGCTCCGGTCCACCGTCAGGTCCAGGTTCAGCGTCACCTGCCCCCACACCCGCAGCAGGATCTGATCCCCCGGCCCGATCACGTAGTTCGCCGTCACCGGCGCCCGCTCCACCGGCGCAAACGTCGTCGGCGACCGTTCAAAGAGGTTTGCCCCGAACACCGGCAGCACCTTCCCCACCGCCTCGGCCGCAAACCGTTGAAACTCGCTCGGCGCTTCCGGCCCCAGCACCGGCGGCGGCTCCGGCCGCACCCCCGGCTCGTTCCGCAACCCGCCCCCGTCTCCCACCGCCATCCCGGCCGCCGCGCCGGCCGGCATCACCGGCACACTCGGCAGCGGCACTCCCGCCCCGCCGCCAGCCGCCTGGCATCCCGGCGCCAGCGCTCCCAGCGGCCCCGCGCATCGGTCCTGCTGCGGCCTCATCACCGGCAACTGCGCTACCGCCGGCACTGCCCCGGCCAGTAACGCCATCGCCATGATCCACTTCCCCGTTTCCATCTTTCCTGCCTTCCTCATCGCTTTCTACCGTCGCAACAGCGCCGTTTCCCCTCGCGGTTCCCAGGTCAACTGCACCGTCCCGCTCACGTTCCGCCGCACCCCGCCCAGCAGCGGGATCCAGAACCGTTCGTACTGCACCATCCCCGTCACCACCCAGTCCGGCCGCACCTGCGCCCACACCCGCACCGTCGCATCCGTCTGCGTCCCGCCTCCCGGCAGAAACCGCCCGCTCACCTTCCCCTGCCGGTACGTTCCCTCTATCCGCCGCCGCGCCGACAGCCAGTAGTTCGCCCGCGCCGTCACCACCCGCCCGTTCCGCCCCGCCGGATTCCCCAACAGAAACCCGTAATTCGTATTCCCGCTCCGGTACTGCGCGTTGTAGTAGTTGAACTGCCCGCCAAGATCCACCCCCAGCGGCTGCGTCGACGCCATATCCACCCGCAGGTCCATCCGTTCCACTCCCGGCACCTTCGTCAGCCAGATGCCCGGACTCACCGCCGCCCGCCGCGGCGCCGCCAGCGGCGATGGATCATCCTCCGCGTACGAATCGCTGTATACCGTCACCCAGTCCCGCAGCCCCGCCATCCGGTACCGGAAGTCGAATCCGCCCTTCCGGTCCCCGGGGTCGTTCGGGTCCGTCGTCGAACTCGCCACATGGCTCGTCAGCGACGTGAAATTCCGCACAAAGCTCCGCACCGTCGCCGGATGCCCCTCCCCCCAGAAAATCGACCACCGCGTAAATCCCGCCTCCAGGTTGTCCGTCAACTTGAAGGAGATCTTCTGCGCGTTGAACCACGGCCGCCACGTATACGAGTGCCCCCCCAGCTTCCCCATCACAAACTCCCCCCGTATCCGCCCGAAGATTCGCAGCCCACCCGGCAGCACAAACGGCGACACCGTCGAAATCTTCACATTCCGCGTCGGCTCCGCGTTATCGCTGAACGACAACGGCGCCTCCGGCCCCGGCCCCCAGTACATCCCCTGCTGCCCCACCGATACCGCCACGTTCC
>CAZWDD010000006.1:0-8093 GCA_964632345.1 uncultured Solibacteraceae bacterium
CGATGAAGCTGGTGTACGGGCGGCGGAAGGAGCAGCAGGCATGAAATGGGGATGGATTGTGGCACTGGCCGCCGCCATGGGCGCGGCGGGACAGGAACGGCTGACGCTGCGGGAGGCCGAGGAGAGGGCACTGAAGAACAACCCGCAGATCGAGACGGCACGGCTATCGGCGGAGGCTACGGGGTACGCGCCGGCACAGGTGCGGGCGGCGCTGCAGCCACAGATGACGGCGGGGTTGCATTCGCTGGGCACGCAGGAAAACGCGCGGCTGACGGGGGGCGGGTTCACAAATCCGTTTCTGATCAGCCGGGTGGCGTTTGGCGTGGGGGTGAATCAACTGGTGATGGACTTTGGCCGGACGCGGCTACTGGAACAGGTGGCGGTGAACCGGGCGAAGGCGGAATCGGCGAACGTGCTGGGGGCGCGGGCGGCGACGGTGCTTTCGGTGCGGCAGGCATTCTTCGCGGCGTTGCGGGCACAGAGCGTGATCCAGGTGGCCGAGGAGACGGTGAAGGCGCGGGAACTGGTAGTGGATCAGGTGCGGGCGCTGGCCGAGGCGAAGGTGCGGTCCGGGCTGGACCTGAGCTTTGTGGAGGTGGCGCTGTCGGAGGCCAAGCTGGTGTTGGCAACGGTGCAGAATGAGCGGGACGCGGCGTTTGCGGACCTGTCGAACGCGATGGGCCTGGCGGAGCCGCAGACGTTTGAATTGGCCTATGAGATCCCACCGCCGGACGGGCTGGAGACAAGCACGGAGTTGATTGCCGAGGCGGCGATGAACCGGCCGGACCTGAGCGCGCGGAAATCGGAGATGGAGGCGGCCAGGCAGTTGGCGGTGGCGGAGATGAAGTTGGACCGCCCGACGGTGAGCGCGATGGGGGCGGCCGGGTATTCGCCGGCGCACGGGCGGTTGCTGCTGCGGGATGAGTACGTGGCGGCGGGGTTGAGCATCACGCTGCCGCTGCTGAACGGGGGCGCGTTCAAGGCGCGGCAGGCGGAGGCGGCGGTGCGGGCGCGGGCGGCGGCATCGCGCGTAAAGGAATTGGAGAACCGGATTGCGCGGGACATCAACGTGGCGCAGCTGAATATGCGGACAGCAAAGCAGCGGATGGAGTTGACGCGGCAGATGACCGAGCAGTCCTCGCAGGCGCTGGACCTGGCGCAGACCCGGTATGAGCTGGGGTTGAGCTCGGTGGTGGAGCTGAGCCAGGCGCAGTTGGGAAAGCTGCAGGCGGAGATCCAGAACGCAACGGCGACATTTGAATACCAGCTACAGCATTCGCTGGTGGAGTTCCACGTGGGGCGTTTGCGGTAGGGCTATTCTTCCGGGGGCAGAAGCGATGATTTGTGCTTGGGTTTCTTTTTTCGAGGGTCGGGATCGATGGGCCGGGACGGCTTCACGGTGCCGACGACCTTGCGGGCAACGCGCCGGGCCGTAGTGGCGGCATCGGGCGGTTGCGGTTTTTTCCTGCTGGGCATATGCAATCCGGAGCCCTCCGGGTGTCCAGCCGAGAGTTGACGTGGGCCGGGGGGTTCTATAATGATAGTTGTATTCAGAAGGAGGCCGTATGGGACGAACAATTGGGCCCATGGAGCTTGTTATCATCCTAGCCATCGCTTTGCTGCTTTTCGGCGGCAAGAAGATTCCCGAAATGGCGAAGGGGCTGGGTGAAGGTATCAAGAACTTCAAGAACGCCATCAAAGAAGAACAGAAACCCACCGAGGAAAAGAAGCAGGCCTAAGGGGCTTCCACTGGACGCTCGCACTTTGAGCGGAAAGACATCGGTACTGAAACAGCAAACCCGCCGGTTGCCCGGCGGGTTTGCTGTTTTTTGGTGTTGGGGGGAAACGACTACTTCTTTTTCGGCGGAACGATCGCGTCCTTGACCGCCTTGGCGACGCGGAACTTGACGACCTTCTTGGCCGGGATCTTGATGGCGGCACCGGTGGCAGGGTTGCGGCCCATCCGCGCCTTGCGCTCCTGACGAACCAGGCGGCCGAGGCCGGGGAGAACGAAGACGCCATTCTTCTTCGTTTCCTTGATGGCGATTTCCGAATAGGCGGAGAGCAGGGCCTTGACCTGCTTATTGGTGGACCCTTCGACGGCGTCGACGAGGGCCTTTACGAGTTGAGTCTGCGTCATGCGAGCAGCAGCCATGTTGAGCTCCTTACTAAAACTGATTCTCCCGAGAGATGCGCCCCCGGCGCGCAAAATCATTTTCGATACAAAATGTTCTGGCGACGAGCGATTGCAGTTCCGATAATAAGGGAATCAGAACGTCAGTGTAAAGAGGAAATATGCCCGAAACCCCCATTTTTCGAGGATTTTTTGCAGTGCAGGCGGCGAAACCCGCGCCAGCAGGGGCTCTGAAGCCTGCTACCGCGTTGAAAACCCTGCCAAAAGTGGCTCTGGAGACACCCATGGGAAGGATGGTTGTGGAAATTGACACGGTGGCGGCGCCGGAGACGGCGGCGAATTTTCTCCGCTACGTGGACGAGGGCGCCTATGACGGAGGCGTGTTCCACCGTACGGTGCGGAGGGACAATCAGGAGGCGAGCCCGGTGAAGATCGGGGTGATTCAGGGGGCGATGCGGCAGGGAGCGAAGCTGCACCCGCCGGTGCCGCTGGAGCGAACGTCGAAGACAGGCATCCCGCACCTGCACGGGACGATCAGCATGGCGAGAAGTGACGCGGACACGGCGACACACCAGTTTTTCGTGTGCGTGGGGGATCAGCCGGAGCTCGACTTCGGCGGGCAGCGGAACCCGGACGGGCAGGGGTTTGCCGCGTTCGGGAGGCTGGTGGAAGGGTGGCTGGTGTTGGAACAGATCCAGATGTCACCGGCCCAGGGACAAACGCTGACACCGCCGGTTCAGATCGTCCGGGCGCGGCGCTTGTAGGCGAGACGGAGGATCATAGCGGCGCTGCCCGCGACCGGGACGAGCAGGACGGCGATGCCCTTGTTGAGGGCATGCGCATGAGCGCGGGACTGGGCCTCGGCATTGCGGAAGCACATGGCGCACTGGCCCCAGGCGGCGGCAGCGCACAGGAGCAGGGCGGCGAACTTCATCGCATGGCTCCGGCGCGGATGCCGTCCGGCAGGAGGGCGAGCAGCAACCCGATGCAGAAGAAGAGCATGGGGAAGAAGAGCAGGAGGGGGCGAGGCCGGAACGACTTCAGGTGCATGTACCACCAGGCGATGAGGCCGGCCTTGGCAAAGGAGAGGACCAGCAGCAGCGCCAGCATCAGGGCGGGAGCGGCATCGACCCAGGCGAGGGCTACTTCGACAAGGGTAAGGACGGCAAGCAGGATCCAGACCGCCACGTTACTCATGGTTTCACCGCCATCAGATAGACGAGCGGGAAAACGAACATCCAGACCAGATCGACGAAGTGCCAGTAGAGGCCGCCGGTCTCTAAATCTTCGGCCGAAAAGCGGCCGCGGGAGACGCCGGCGGCGAGGATGGAGAGGTAAACCAGTCCGCCGGCGACATGGGCCATGTGCAGCCCGGTGATACCAAAGAAGACGGCTCCGAATAGGGGGACGCCCCAGGGATTGGCGGCGGGGGTGACGCCGTCGGCGATCAGGTGGCTCCATTCGGAGAGGTGGAGCACGATGAAGGCGGCGCCGCCGAGGATGGTGGCCAGCAGCCAGCGGAGCGTGCGGGAGCGGTCAGCGGCGCGCATGGCGTCGACGGCCCAGACCATGGTGAGGCTGGAGGCGAGAAGGACGAGCGTCATCACAGTTGCGTAGAGGATGGCCGGAGAGAGGGAGAAGGGGCGCGGCCAATCTGGGTTGGCGAGGCGGAGAGCTGTGTAGATAACGAGAAGGGTGGCGAAGGTCAGCAGGTCACTCAGCACGAACAGCCACATGCCGAACTGCTTGGCGCCGGGGGGATTGGCGTGAACGCTCATGCCCAGACTCCGAACAGGAAGAGAATATAGAGCCAGAGGATGCCGGCGAAGTGCCAGAACAGGGCTGCGCTCTGGCCGAAACGGAGCAGGGCAAGGACCGCCGCAGCGGCATGGGCGGCGTGGGCGGTAACCAGGACGGCCAGAAACGCCTCGCCGATGACGGCCAGGCGGAACTGCGGCAGGGCTGTGAGTTGGAGAACGACCAGGACAGCTCCCACCGCCACGGCGGCGGTGCGGCGCCCCTGCCACAGGAGAAAGCTCGCGACGGGGCCGCAGAGCGCCGAGAGCCAAAGCCAGACGGGGAGTTCCGGCGCCACCCAATCCCCACCGATGCCGCGGCGGACGACCATCGCGCTGGTGAAGGCGGCGAAGAACATGGAACTGGCCGCGATGAGAATGGTCTGGCCGGTGCGGGCAACGCTAGTCATCCTGCCACTCCCGCGTCTCGGCGCCCCAGGGATTGGCCGGCGCCGGCGCACCCCGGCGCTTGCTCCAGAAGTAGTTCGCCAGGAACAGCAACTGCACGGCGGCCAGGAAGTAAGCCGCATGCGTAACGCCGATATGGAGCGGCAGCAGGGGTTGCAGGAACTCGTACTCCTTGAAGTCCGGATAGCGGCGGGGGTTGCCGGCGAACCCGGCGAAGTGGAGCGGTACGAAGACGGCGTGGACGCCGATGAACGTAAGGTAGAAGTGCGCCTTGCCGAGCCCTTCGTGAAGGAAGCGGCCGTACATCTTCGGGAACCAGTAGTGCAGGCCGGCAAAGATGGCGAAGATGGCGGCGACGCCCATGATGAGGTGGAAGTGGGCGACGACGAAGTAGGTGTCGTGGAAGTAGACATCCAGCGCGGGTTGGCCCAGCACGAGACCCGTGATGCCGCCTGTGATGAAGAGCGAGAGGAACCCAAGGGCGTAGTGCATGGCGGCAGTGAAGCGGAGCCGGCCGCCCCAGAGGGTGGCAAGCCAGTTAAAGGTCTTGACGGCGCTGGGGACGCCGACGGCAAGCGTCAGGACGCTGAAGGCGATGGAGGAGTAGGGGCTCATGCCGCTGATGAACATGTGGTGGCCCCAGACGACGAAGCCGAGCCCGCCGATGGCGAACATGGCGATGGCCATGGCTTTGTAGCCGAAGACCTGCTTGCCGCTGAAGACGCTGAGGATGGTGCTGATGAGGCCCATGCCGGGGAGGATGGCGATGTAAACCTCCGGGTGGCCGAAGAACCAGAACAGGTGCTGAAAGAGAAGGGGGGAACCGCCGGCGCGGGCCTGAATCTGATCGTTGACGACGAGGCCGCCGGGGATGAAGAAGCTGGTGCCGGCGAGGCGATCGAGGAGGAGCAGGATGCCGCCGGCGAGCAGCACGGCGAAGGCGAAGAGGCTGATGAGCGAGGTGACGAACCAGCCCCAGCAGGTGAGCGGCATGTCGAAGTAGCCCATGCCGGGGGCGCGGAGTTCGATGACGGTGACGATGAAGTTGATGGCGGCCATGAGGCTGGCGACGCAGAAGAGGGCGATCGACAGGATCCAGAGATCCTGCCCGAGGCCCTGGCCGGGGCCGGTGATCTTGCCGAGCCCGGAGAGCGGGGGGTAGGCAGTCCAGCCGGGCAGAGGCGCACCGCCCTCGACGACGAAGGCGGCAAGGAGGGTTACCAGCGACAGGGCCGTGGTCCAGAACGAAAGCATGTTGAGGACGGGGAAGGCCATATCGGCGGCGCCGATCTGGAGCGGCAGGAAGTAGTTACCGAAGCCGGACTGCGGAGCGGTGGTGAGCACGAAGAAGACCATGATGGTGCCGTGCATGGTCATGAGGGAGAGGTAGAGTTCCGGGGTCATCTGTCCGCCGGGCGCACCATCCGGCCAGAGGGCCTGGAAGAGCTTGACGCGGGCATCGGGGTGGACCAGGTGGTAGCGCATCACCAGCGACAGCAGCATGCCGAGCAGGACGCTGAAGAGAGAGAGCCCGATGTACTGTTTACCGATCACTTTGTGATCGGTGGAAAAGAGGGTCACTGCGCGGCCACCTTCTGCTGCTCCTCGCGCAGCCACTGGTCAAACTCGTCGGCGGGCATAACGATGAGCGAGCTGCGCATCTGGTGATGGCCGAGTCCGCAAAGCTCCGAGCAGGGGACTTCGTAGGTGCCGGGTTTGTCGGCGGTGAAGCGGAGAGGGATGGTCATGCCGGGGACGGTATCCTGCTTCAGGCGGAGTTCGCGGACGAAGAAGTTGTGAATGACGTCGCGGCTCTTGAGTTGGAGTTCGACGGGCCTGCCGGCAGGGACGCGGAGAAGGGCGGCGGTGATGTCGTCGCGGCCGGCGGCATCCTTGGCATCGATACCGAAGGGGTTGCCGGAGGAGTCATCGATCTGGCGGATATCGACGCGGCCGAAGACGCCATCGGCGCCGGCGTAGCGATAGGACCAGGCGAACTGCTTGGCGAGCACCTCAATGCGGAGCGTTTCGGCAGCGGCGGCGCGAAGGTGGAGGCTGGACCAGACGCCCTGGCCGGTGAAGGCGAGGGCGAGGAAGATGAGGGCGGTGGCCGAGGTCCAGATGATTTCCAGCTTGTGGCTGCCGGCGGTGGTGGACGGCGTCTGGCCGCGGTCGCGAAAGCGGAAGATGACCCAGACGAGGAGAGCCTGGGCGAGCAGGAAGATGGCGCCGATGACGCAGAGGGTCAACAGGAACTGGGCATCATAGGCCTCGGCATGGGCCGAGATCGCATCCGGGAACCACCACTTCGGCTGGAAGAAAAGCGCGACGGTCGCGGCGGCAAGCGCGGCAATCAGGAGAGCAATCGCCATGGAAGAAACAGTTTACGACAGTCCGGCCTGCGGGAGACGGAGGGTGAAGACGGCACCGCGGGGAGGCGTGTTGGCGGCGGAGACTTCCCCGCCGTGCTCGGCCACGATGGACTGCACAATATGCAGGCCGAGACCGCTGCGGCCGCGGGACTTCTTGGTGGTGACGTTGGGTTCAAAAATCGCCGGAAGAATGGCGGCGGCGATACCGGGCCCGTTATCGGCAACGGTAATGGTGATGATGCCGGAGGAGGCGGAGGCGGCAATATCGACGGCGGCGCCCTGCGGATTGGCCTGCGCAGCGTTCAGGAACAGATTGACGAAGACACGTTCCCAGGCCGCCGGGGACCCGGGCAGTTTGACGGCCGCATCAAGGCGCCGGGTGTACTGAATGGAGGTGCCGCGGGTAAAGGAAAGTACGTCCTCGGCGTGCTGCATGGCATTGTCGAGAATCTCGGAGAACTCACAGGGAACGGAGATGGTTTCGTTGAGGCTCGCGACGATGCGTTCGCCGCGGCGGACACTGCGGCGGATGGTGTTGGCGAGTTTGGTCCATTTGCCGTCAGAACCAAGGACCTCGGCGACCTCCGAGAGGGTTTCAAAGACGTTGTTGAGGTCGTGCGCAAGACCAGCGACCGTCAACTCGCTGTCGGCCTTCATTGGCAACTCCTAGGCCCGAATGGATTCGAGGGTTGGGAAGAATTCGGGGAAGGAGACGCTGGCGGCCTCCGCCTCGTTGATGACGGTTTCGCCGCCCTCGGCGACGAGGCCGGCGACGGCGAATGCCATGCCGATGCGGTGATCGCCGAAGCTGTCAACCTCGGCGGCGCGGAATGTCTGCTTGCCGGGAATGTAGAAGCCATCGGCCTCGGTCTCAATCTGAATACCCATGCGGCGGAGGTTCTCGGCGACCGTGGCGATGCGGTCCGTTTCCTTGACGCGCAGTTCGGAGGCGTCGCGAACGGTGAGCCCGTTTTCGCTGGTGGCGCCCAGAACGGCGAGAACGGGAATTTCGTCGATGAGGGCAGCGGTCATACCCTTTTCAATGACGCCGCCAAGGAAGCGGGAGGAGCGGACATGGAGGTCACCGACCAGTTCCCCGCCGGCAGAGCGAACATCGAGCACCTTCACCTGGCCGCCGCCACCGACAAGGAAGTCAATGAGAGCGGTGCGGGAGGGATTGACGCCGACGTCGTAGAGGGTGACGCTGGCTTCCGGATTCATGAGGGCGGCGACGAGGAAGAAGGCGGCGCCGGAGAGGTCGCCGGGGACATAGAGTTCGCGAGCCTCCAGTTCCCTGCCCCCGTTGATGGTGACGGTACGGCCGTTGACATGGATATCGGCGCCGAACTCGCGGAGGGCGATTTCGGAGTGGTCGCGGGTCTT